>JACCYK010000396.1 GCA_013696525.1 Chloroflexia bacterium | reverse complement strand
GGCCGAAGAAGCAGACTGAGACGAAAGGGACATCATGACCGAATCGAGCGTTGACACCCGCCATCCCTTACCCGGCAAAGGTCTCTGGCACGAGATGCGGGCCTCCCTGGCCTTTGTCGAGCGCAATTTTTACTTGGTGCGCCGCTATTGGGGTTGGGAGATCGCCTTCCTGATCTTCAATGTCACCTCCTCGATGAGCGTGCTCTACATCGGTAAGGCCCAACAGCAATTCGACGGCGCCCAAAGCGCCGCCGCCAGCCAGCAATCAGTCGATCTGGTCCTCTACCTCGGGATCGGCACGATCGTCTGGGCCTACCTGCGGGCGGTCTTTTCCAACATCAGCGAGATGATTAGCTGGGAACGGTGGGAGGGCACGATCGAGTACACGATGATGGCACCCATCTCCCGGTTCACCCACATGCTGGGCACCTCGCTCTTTAGCATCGTCTACGGCATTGCCAGGACCGGGCTGCTGCTGGCCACGCTGTCGCTCTTCTTCCAGGTCGATCTGACCAATGCCAATCTGGGCGGCGGCCTGCTGATCATGCTGCTCGGCAGCGTCAGCTTCATCGGCTTCGGCGTGATGGCCGCCTCGCTGCCGCTGCTCTTCCCGGAGCGGGGCGAGGAGATGAGCTTCGTCATCAGCTCGATCCTGCTGCTGGTCTCGGGCGTCTACTACCCGATCACGGTCCTGCCGGGTTGGATGCAGGGGATGGCCGCCGTCTCGCCCGCGACTTACGTTCTGGAAGGGATGCGAGCGGCGGTCCTCGACGGCGCGGCGACCTCGACCCTCGGCCAGTACATGCTGCCGATCCTAATTCTCGGCCTGCTCTCGCTCCCGCTCGGGATCGCCGTCTTCAACCAGGCCGAACGCTACGCCAAGCGCACCGGCCGCCTGAAGCGGAGCGGCTAATGCCGACGTGTCCGCGGACGATCGTTAGAGCGGCGCGACTGGTCACGCCGCTTCCGTCAAGGGCTTGGCGCGGTCGATCCGCTTGCGCTGGGCAGGGTCGTGCAAGGCCAGCCAAAGATCGCCGCGCCGCTGGGTATTGAGCCAGAAGTCGGGGCTGTTGCTGAACACGCGCGAAAGGATCAACGCCGTGGCGGCGGTCATATTGCGGCGGTCGTTGCACAACTCGTTGACGTGCTTGCGCGGGACGCCCATCGCCTCGGCTAGCGCCGCCTGGGTCAGCCCCATCGGCTTCATGAACTCCTCGATCAGAATCTCGCCCACGGTCGCCGGCTTGCGCTTGGTCATCAACATTGGTCACCTCACAGATAGCCGTGGTCGTCCAGATACACATCGTCCGCTTCACCCCGGCTACCGTCCCATGGGACTAAAAATCGGCGAAACACTGATCGGCCACCGCGTCGAAACGGAGGTCAGGGCAATCCTGACCTCCATTTCATCGTCAATATCGAAAGGCATGCCTGGCATACATTCCGAACAACCATGATGCAACTGCCCCGCCCTCGTGTTCAGTCACCCAGGGGGTACCCGGAGGGACTTCGTGGTGTTCAGCGCGGACTTCTAGTCCAGCGTCGCCCCAGCCTACAACCCCGGCTCGGCCCCCTTCGCGATCGGCACGCCGACCATGCTGCCCCACTCGGTCCAGCTCCCGTCGTAGTTGCGGACGTTCGGGTAGCCGAGGAGATAGGTCAGCACGAACCAGGTGTGGCTGGAGCGCTCGCCGATCCGGCAGTAGGCAATGACCTCTTTGTCCGGGGTGATCCCGGACGGGCCGTAGATCGCCTTTAGCTCGTCCGGGCTCTTGAACGTTCCATCCTCGTTGGCCGCTTTCGCCCACGGGATGCTTTGGGCGCCGCGGACGTGGCCGCCGCGCTGGGCCCCTTCCTGCGAGTACCCCTGCATATGGATCACTTCGCCGGTGTACTCGGCCGGGGAGCGGACATCGATCAACGCCGGCGCTCCCGCCTTGACCTGGGCCAGGACGTCGTCGCGATAGGCCCGGATCGACTCGTCCGCTTCTTGCGCCGTGTAGGTCGTCGCCTCGTACGACGGCACCTCGCGGGTGAAGGGCCGGCCCTCGGCCTCCCACTTGGCGCGGCCGCCGTTCATGATCCGGACATCCTTGTGCCCGTAATACTTGAACAGCCAGAGCGTGTAGGCGGCGTACCAGTTGTTGCGGTCGCCGTAGAAGACCACCGTGGTGTCGTTGCTGATCCCGGCCCGGCTGAGCAACTGTTCGAACTCGGCCTTGTTGATGAAATCGCGCTCAACCTGGTTCTGGAGGTCGGTGTGCCAGTCGAGCTTGACCGCCCCCGGGATATGGCCAATATCGTAGAGCAGCACGTCCTCGTCCGATTCGACGATCCGCACCTTCGGATCGTCCAGATGCTCGCCCACCCACTCCGTGGAGACCAACATCTCTGGATGCGCGTAGCCTTTGGTGTCCTCTCGCGTTTCGGTCGCGACCATCCTGATACTCTCCTTTGCCTTGACCGTGAGTTGATGCGTCTATTTTGCGCGAATGTGCTCCGCGACACAATCCCGGCCCCTATTGCGGCACGGGATACCCAGGGTCTTTGATCAGAAATCGAGCCAGCGCCTCGGCCAGCGCCGCCGCCGGCGTGGCGGCCGACCATGCTTCACCATACGGCACCTCGGGGTCGCGCCGCTGGCCGCCGGCCCAGACAATCGCCGAGGCACCGGTCGCTGACCGGTCATTGCCGCTCTCGGCGACGGAGACCGTGTAGTCCAAGCCCAACCGCTGGATCGCATGGTCCAAGATTCCCAAATCGGCAGTTTGCGTGAGCCCAACGCGGGCTAAGGCGACGCTCCAATCGTCGCCCCGCTCACCGTGCGACCGCGCCTGTCCCGATCGCCGGAGGATCCGGCCCGCCAGCCCCGCGACGCATTGGTCCCAAGGCCGCTCGCCCATCACCCACAGCCGCAGCTCGTTCTGGTAGCCAACCACGATGCTGAGAAAATCCACCCACTCGACGCCGCGCCCGCTCAGCGCCCGCTGCCAGCCGACCCAGAGCGGCGCCGCGATCCATTCGCCGCCGGCCACCGTCGCCAACCCCACCGCAGGAGCCTGCTCAAGCAGCGTCCTGGTCGCGGTCTTCAGCGTGATCGGTTCCGCCGGTAACGGCAACGTTGATGCGTCCATCTCAATACCTCACCGCATCGTGCTCTACCGGCGCCCGATCGCCGCCGGCGTAGTGCCGCAGGTGCTCCTCGTAGTCGATGAACAGCGGCGCCTCCGGGTCGAACGGCCGGGGCAACGTCGCGAAAGCAACCGTCTTGTCGAGGGTGTCCAGCTTTTCAATCGCGGCCGGGGCATCCAGCTCCCGCGCGTCGAACCGGTCGCGCGCCATGTCGAACGCCTGCTGCCCGGCCTCGGTCCAGATCAGGACGCTCGAATAGCCGTCGGCGCTGCCGACGCTGCCGACCGATATATCGGCTGCCAAGCCCAGGAAGTCAGCGCACTCGTCGCAGCCCTTGAGGGCCGCCCCGTGAAAGTTGCGAATCGGCTCCTCGATCCGGATCGCCTCGTCCCGGCCATAGATGTAGAGCTTGCCCCGGATGATGTCGATCTTCTCGATCTCCGCCAGCACCACGCCGCGCTTGGCCTGGACCTCTTGCACCATCAATTGCTCGTAGTTGAAACTCTTGGTGCAGAGCAGCCCGATGGTCAGCACCACCGCATCAACCCGCGACGAGCCCCAATACCAGGGCCGCGCCTGCATCGCCCGCAGCCCTTGCAGCTCGCAGGGGGTGCCGACGAGGGCGATCCGGGGGTTGGGCGGCAGGTCGTACCGCTTCAGGTCGAGGTGAGCCAGGGCCATCGTCTGGTTGTAAAAACTGCCGGCGCAAGAAAGCACCTCGTCCCTGGTGCGCGCCAGGAACGCCTCACCCTTCCACGGCTCCTGCTCGCTTGGCCTGGCCAGCAGGGCGCCGTCTAACTCCCCCGCTTCAAGCAGCTCGATCAACAAGGCGCTGACCACGCCGCCATCCTGGGCGCCGGGGATCCGCGAGACCGTCCGCGCCGAATACCGGTTCCTTGTCCGCTCGAACCCGGCCGGCCGGTCGCCGCCGGTCAGCTTCCAGGTTGCCTCGTAGCGCAAGCCGCCACGAGGGCAAAAGTCCCAGCAGAGGGAGCAGCCGGTACACATCTTCACCAGCGTCGGCAGGTCGTCCGGACCAATCCCGAGCGAGTCGGAGGGGCAGGCGGCGACACAGGCGCCGCACTGGATGCAGCGGTTGGCGTCGATGACGGCGCGCTCCAGTTCCCAGAACCAGGTTTTACCCGGCGCCTCGTCGATGTCGTTCATCCCTTCTCGGATCGCGAACGCCGCCGTCATCTTCGCTCTCCGTTCGCGCCGTAGGATGCATTCCGCAAAATTGATTGAAGATCCGGGTTCGGCGTGCGACGCGCCCACTCGTGGAAACGTTCGCCGTCGTACCGATCGGCCGTGTACCGTTCGAACAGCGACCGCATCGCCGCCGGCACCTCGCTGACCGGCCGGGCGCCGTCGATCCAGTCGATGAACGCCGCATCCCGGCCCAAGCTGCCGCCGAGCCCAATATCGACCGCCTCGACGATGGCGTCGCCCCGTTTGGCCGTTTCGCCCCGGAACCCGATGTCGGCGATCTGCGGCTGGGCGCACGAGGCGGAACAGCCCGAGAAGTGCATGCGGATGATGTCGTCGCCCGCGATCGCGACCTGGCTATCCAGCTCCCTGGCCCAAGCCGCCGCCCGCGCCTTGGTCTCGACGATCGCGAGCCGGCAGAACTCGTTGCCGGTGCAGGCCACCATCCCCCGCGCGAACGGCTTCGGGCTGGGCGAATAGGTCTCAAGCAACGGCTCGGCCAGCAAATCGTCAAGCCGCCCCTCCGGGATCCCGGTCAGAATGAAATTTTGGTCGGTCGCCAGCCGGATCTCGCCGTCGCCGTAGTGCTCGGCCAAGCGCGCGGCTTCGATCAGGTCAGTGCCCTGCATCCGGCCGACAGTGACGTTCAGACCGGCATAGAACAGCCCCGGCTGGCGCTGCGGGTGAACCCCGATATGGTCGCCCCGGTACCGCTTGGTCAGATGCTCGCCGGCCGGGGTCAGCGAAATCCGCGCCCGGTTCGCCAGCTCGGATCGGAACCGCTCCGGCCCCAGCTCCTGGACCAGATAGCGCAGCCGGTTGGCCCACCGGTTCTCTCGATTGCCCAACTCGCCGTAGAGCTGGGCCACGGCGCGGGTGATCTCCACCGCGTCGTCCGGCGCCACGAAGACATCGACGTCCGACGCCATCCGCGGCCCGTCCGACAGTCCGCCGCCAACCAGGAGATTGAACCCGAGCGTGCCATTGGTCAACCGGGCCGGGACCAAGCCGATATCGTTGATCTCGGCTTGGGCGCAATCGTCGCCACAGCCGGTGACGCTCATCTTGAACTTGCGCGGCAGGTTCGCGTACTCCCGGTTGCCGGTGAAGAAGTCGGAGATCGCCGCCGCGATCGGATAGGCGGGCACGAATTCATCGCGGTCGATGCCGGAGACCGGGCAGCAGAGCACGTTGCGGGCCGAATCGCCGCACGCCTGCACCGTGGTGATGCCGACCGCTTCCAGCCGCCGCCAGATCTCGGGAATCGCCCCGATCTTGATCCAATGGAGCTGGACGTCCTGCCGGGTGGTGAGATCAAGATAGGTGTCGCCGAAGACCGGGCTCGGTTCCGGACCGCGGGCGTGCTCGGAGGTGATGGCGCCGATCTCCCGCGCCTGGGCGGCGGTCAGCCGGCCGCCGGGAAGCTTGATCCGGAGCATGAAGGCGTCGCCGCCTTGGCGCTGGGGGTAGACGCCGACCCACTTCAGGCGTTCGACCTCGCCCTCGACCTGATGGATCGAGGCCGGCCCTTCCTTCGCGTAGACGTCGATCAACGATTGCTGGACATCGAGCGGGTGACGGGCGAGCTTCCACCGCTCAACCTGATGGAGCCGCTGGTCCTGCCGGAGTGATTTCACCTGGTCTCTCCCGTTGGCGGTTACGCTCGGATCGTCGCCCAATCGACCTGACAGTGGATGCCGCACTCTTTCGGGACGCCGGTTTCCCACCACCAGCGCCCGGCTCGTGAGTCTTCTCCCGGTCCGATCGCTCGCGTACAGGGGGCGCAGCCGATGCTGGTGAACCCCTGGTCGTAGAGGTCGTTGTATGGCACGTCGTGCTGCCGGATATAGGCCCAGACCGCTTCCGCGCTCCAATCCGCCAGCGGGTTGAGTTTCAGCAACCCCGGCCGCGCCTCGTCGATCTCGACCTTGCGCACCGCCCGCCGCGACAGGCTCTGGCCGCGGCGCTGCCCCGAGATCCAGGCCGCCGTGCCGCGCAGGGCCCGGTTCAAGGGCTCGACTTTGCGCACTTCGCAGCACCGCAGCCGGAGATCGAGACTTCGATAAAACGGATTGACCCCATTGGCGGCGACGAATTGTTCCAGATCGAACGCATCCGGGGAGAAGACCTCGATCGCGATCTGATAGCGGTCCCGGACCCGGTCGATCAGCTCGAAGGTTTCCGGCCGCAAGCGCCCGCTATCGACCGTGATCACCCGGACGCCGGGATCAATCCGCCAGGCCAGATCGAGGATGACCATGCCGTCGTTCTGAAAGCTGGTGGCAATTGCCAGATCGGACCCGAACTCCGCGATCGCCCACGCGATCAGCTCCGTTGCCGGACGCGACTCGAACGCCGCCGCCAGCGCCTCAGCGTCGAGCCGGTTTCTAGTCAGCAGCTCGGCCATGAGCCACCTCCCGCTCGCGGCCGAGCACCACTGACGGCGCCGGCCACGGCTCCTTCCGGTCATTTCCTCGCGCCACCACGGTCACCGGTGGTCCAACCAGCGTCGCCGCGGTCAGAAGCTCGCGCAGAGCGACAACGTTGCCAACGACGACCAGGGCCGGAGCGACCAATTGCAACTCGGCCGCCAGCGCCGGCAAAGCGGCCAGGGTCGCCGTTACCACCCGTTGCTCTGTCCAAGTGCCCGATGCGATCACCGCCGCCGGCGTTGACGGTGCCCGGCCGCCCGCGATCAGCTTGTGGCAGATCGCTGGCAGATTAGCGAGTCCCATCAGGATGACCAGGGTGCCGATGGAGGCCGCCAGCCAGTCCCAATCGATGGCGGGCTCGCCTGTCGTGGGATCTTCGTGCCCGGTCACGATGGTGACCGAGGACGAGAGGCCTCGGTGCGTCACCGGAATACCAACGCTTCCCGGCACCGATGTGGCCGACGACAGCCCCGGCACCACCTCGACCGGAATCCCGTGCGCCACCAGGGCGGCGACTTCCTCGCCGCCCCGGCCGAAGACGAACGGATCGCCCCCCTTCAGCCGGACGACCCGCCGGCCGGCGCGGCCCCGCTCGATCAGCAGCCACTCAATCTCGCCCTGGCTCAACGCCGCGAAGCCGGTCGCCTTGCCGGCGAAGATGCGCTCGGCCATGGCCGGCGCCTCGGCGACCAGGTCCGGGCTGACCAGCCGGTCGTAGACCAGCACCTCGGCCGCCTGGATCCGGCGCAACCCGCGCACCGTCACCAGCTCCGGATCGCCAGGTCCGGCGCCCACGATCGAGACGAGCCCCCGGCCGCTCATCGCGGTGCTCCGGCGACCGGTGCCGGCTCGGGCGCGGCGCGGATCAGCCGGTCGTGGAGGCGACGGCGGGCGGAGGCATGATCGCCCTGCCGGAGATCGGTGAACACCTCGTCGGTGATCGCGTCCCGCCAGTGCTCGTACTCCGGGATTGGGCCGTCCGCTTTGAGCTCGTCCCGGACCTCGCCCAGCACCGCCAGCAGGTCGCCATATTCGACCGGCAGCGAGGCATCCAGCTCTTCCCGCAGCCAGCGGGCAAAGGCCGGACTGCGCCCGTTGGTCGAGATGGAGACCTGTAGCTCGCCCCGGCGCACGATCGCGACCGCGTGGAAATCGCAATAGGGGATGTTATCGACGGCCTGAGCCAGGATGCCGGCGGCGCGGGCCTCGGTCACGATCCCGGCGTTGACCGCGTGGTCGTCGGTGGCGGCGATCACGAGCGCGGCGCCAGTCAGATCGTCCGCCCGGTACGGGCGACGATGGAGGCAGATGGCCGCCGCCATTGCCAGCCGCAGGAACCGGGGCCGGACCTCGGGGCTGACGACCCGGATGTCGGCGCCGGCCACGAGCAGCGCATCCAGCTTACTTTCAGCGATCTGCCCCCCGCCCACCAGGAGGCAGCGCTTTCCCGCCAGGTCCAGGGCGATGGGATAGGTGTTGTAGGCCATCGGCAGACTCCAGACACCGGATGTGCCACGGTTCGAACCGGAACGTGGCGACAGAAACACGGGAGGTGCCCACCCCCGGCCGGGCGTGGTCAACGACATTCGGTGCAGCGCGGTGAAGCGGAGCGTCGTCAGCGAGCCGGACAGGGCTCACTCCGATTGGGGGCAAGGAACGGCAGGTGATTTGAGAAGAAGCAGTAGACAAACGACCAGGACATTTCGCGGATGGCAACCCGCCCCCGCGCCAACAAGCAAAGTTTTCGGTGAACGCTATGCGCTGGCGCGTTCGCTGGCCACATTGGAGGATCCTGTCACGTCGAGCGCGCGACCACCAAAGCGTATATCTCAGTTCTTGACTAACAATATACAGAATTCAGCGGCGATGTCAATACCCCGGCGCCGGAGACCCGATGAAGAGTGGCCTTGCGGAGGGAGTGCTAGGGAATTCAGGTTCCTGGCCCGGTTCAAGAGCGCTACGGATCCAGGCGATGGTCATCCCGCGCCGGGTTATCCCGCGGCGGCAGCCCAGCCGATGATCCCCAGCCAGAGCCGGGCGTAGCCATCCCACTCGCGGAAGGCGGGGGGGCGCCCAATGCGGGCCGCGGTCCGAGGCGAAGGCCACCGTCCGGCCGGCGCCGTGACTGCCGGCAACCAGCAAAGGATCGTCGCCGGCAGTGGCGATCACCGTTGCCCCCGGCTTGGCAATAATGCGGTTATAGCCAAGCAACCCCGGCCACTCCGCCGCCAAGCCGGCGACGATCGGGTGATCCGCCACCACCACCCGTGGAATGACCGATTCCGGCGCCTCGACCTGATCGTCGATCGCCAGCATCGTCACCGGCAACGCTTCCTCCACCGCGGTGCCGGCGTAGCGCGCCTTAGCATCGATCCCCTGGAAGGTCAGGTAGCCGCCGACCATCACCAAGCCGCCGCCGCCCGCGACGTGGTCGCGCGGCAAGTGGAGCCGGTTCGGCCGCGATTGCGACCGCTCGAAGGTGTCCGGATTGAGCAGGCGCGTGTTCGACCCGATGTCGCTCAGGATCACGACATCGTAGGCCGCCAGCGCCGCGGCCGTCGTCGGGAACTGGACCGACACCAGATGGTTCGGCGGATGCTCGACCTCGAAGCCGCCCGCCGCCAACGCCGCCCGCAACCAGCCGTGCCCCTCCCCATAGGCCGTGGTCGTAAACGTGTCAAACCCCTTTTGATGAATCGTGTGCATGACCCAGCTCTCGCCCGCCAGCAACACCCGTTTCCCAGCCGCCACTCGTATTTCCTTTCCATCATCGAGGTGATACCAGCTCGATTTCCATGCTGGTCAAGACCGGCAGGTCAGATAGAGATGAGAATGTGAGCATGTGGACCAGCGCCGCGTCAGATGCACTCGTTCGTCACCCGCCGATACTCGTGTCACCCCCGTGAAATCCGTTTGCGCCGAGGATCGAATCGAGCAAGGGATGTCGAGTCGCGGCGAAGGGATTCGTCACGGTCACTCCGTGCCAGGTAAACCCCTCGTGCATGTCTTCTGACAAGAGGAGCCGACAGTTGGCTTCGGCCGCCACGGTCAAGATCACCGCGTCCCAGATTCCCAGACCATGGTCGACCGCGAGATCGGCGGCGTCCACCATCGTCCCTGGAGTCGTCGAGGCGAGGAGAAATGCGTCACTCCAGTGCAGCAGTGACTGGCGGGCTTCCACCCGCGAGCGGTTCGTCTTACGCAGAATAACGTTGAACAGCTCACCGAGCACCTGCACCGGCAGCACCGTGCTATCCCGTGGCAACTGTCGCAGGAGTTGCCGCGCCGCATCTTGATGGTGATCGTCGTTCACGCCTTCCGCGTAGGCGATGATGTTCGTGTCGAGGGCGATCCTCATGGTTCGTCTTCGTAAAGCTCATCGCGGGTCCAGCGGCCCGCATTCACGGCCGGCTGACTTTCTAATCGGGCCATCAACACCTTGAACGCGGAGTCTGATCTCGCCCGGTCCCAACCGGCCGGCCCCAGCCGCGCCACCGGCTCGCCATGGTTGGTGATCACGTAGGTTCGCCCCTCCCGCACGCCACGCAGGAGCTGAGAAAATTTTCGATTCGCTTCGGCCGCGGAAACCATCTCATCCATCGTCGACTCCGGATCCGAATAAGTAGTAAGAGTTCCTACTTTAGCATCGGTGGCAACGACTTTCAATGGCTTGGCGAGGCGTGGCCGCGCCCGCTAATCCTCGTCCAGAATGAGGATGGCACCGGTCGCGACGGGGCGCTCGCCGGCGACGCCAGGCATGAGCGGCCGGTGGCGAAGTATTTCAGTCAGCATCGACGATCTCAACCACCTGCATCATGCCAAGCTCTTCGTGGTTCAGCATGTGGCAGTGGAGGACGAGCTTCCCAGTGAAATCGAGGAACCGGATGCGGAAGGTGTTACTGCCGTTCCGGGGCACGATCATGGTATCCCGCCACACCGGCGCCGCCAGCGCCTCGTCGTTGACCCGCGTCAGCTGAAACGGGTTGGTGTGGATATGGAAGACGTGATCGTCATGGTGGTCGTTGACGATCGTCCACTCTTCGACCGCGTTCAACTCCACGCGCTGGTCCACGCGGTCATTGGCGAACCGTTTGTCGTCGATGAAAAAGCTGAACTCCTGATAGTTGGCCGCCGGCGGGTGCTCCGGCTCCAGCGCGGACAGCGTCAGGCGCCGGGTGCCCGTTAGCTCACCATCGCCGATGCCGGCGAGCGGTGGTGGCAGCGCGGCGGGGAGTTGCATCGTCACCGGCTCCCCCGCCACCACGAGGCGGGCCAGCGGCTCCGCGGGCGACGGGTAGCCTTGGTCGTTCGGGTTCGCCGCCAAGAGATAGGTGGCCCGGACTAGGACGTCAACCCGCTGGCCGGGCGCAATTTCCGCCTGGTCGGTGGTTTCGATCGTGGCCAACGACAGACCAGCGTAGGCAATCGCATGCAAGCGATGGCCCTCCAGGGCCAACCGGAGATTGTTCTCGTGGGCGGCCTGAATGATGCGCCAGCGATGAACCTCCCCCGGGCGCATCCGGATAACCGGCTCGCGCTGGCCGTTGATGGCGAGAAACCGCGGCACGGCCCCGGTTCAGCCGTGTCAAATGATTCGCGGCGATGTCAATTGAACGGTCGGTTCAACCGCGTCACGGAATACAATGCGGGTCACGGAATACAATGCGGGTCACGACAGATGGCAGACCGCACCACGGAGGCATCGATGAACCGACGTCTGATCAACGCGCCGGACGCCCCGGCCGCCGCCGGCGGCTACGCCCAGGCGGTGGAGATCACGAGCCCATCGCGCCTGCTCTTCATCAGCGGCCAGATTCCGGTGACGACCGCGGGCGAGGTGCCGGCGACCTTCGCCGAGCAGGCCCGCCTGGCCTGGCAAAACGTCGGTGCCCAGCTCCGCGCGGCTGACATGACGCTCGACAACTTGGTGAAAGTCACGATCTATCTCGCCGACCGCCAATACGCGCTCGAGAACCGCGTCGTCCGCCAGGCCGTGCTGGGCAGCCGCCAGGTGGCGATGACCGTGATCATCGCCGGCATCTTCGACGCCGGCTGGCTGCTGGAGAT
>JACCYK010000560.1 GCA_013696525.1 Chloroflexia bacterium | reverse complement strand
GGCGCGGGCCCACGGCCGGTTCCTGATGGAGGCGATGTGGACTCGGTTTCGGCCGGCGATGGTCAAGGTCCGGCAGCTGCTCGCCGCCGGCGCCATCGGCGATCCGCGCTTCGTTAGTGCCACTATTGGCTGGAAGGCCGAGTTCGACCCGCTCTTCCGGCTCTACAACCCGGCGCTCGGCGGCGGGGCGCTGCTCGATGGCGGCGTCTACGCGGTCTCGTTTGCCTCGATGGTGCTGGGGCCGCCGAGCCTCGTCGTGGGGGCGGCATCGCTCGGCGCCACCGGGGTCGACGAGCAGAACGCGATCGCACTGGCCCATCCGTCAGGCGCGATCGCCAGCCTGGGGGTGACGATCCAGGCCAACCCGATCAGTGCCGGGCTGATCCTCGGCCCCGCGGGGCGGATCGAGATTCACCATGACTGGCACCGCCCGGAAGGGCTCACCTACACGCCGGATGGCGGCGCATCGGAGCGATTCGACTATCCGCAAACCGCGGGCAACGGCTACCAGTACGAGGCGATCGAGGTTGGGCGCTGTCTCGGCGCCGGTCTGCGCGAGAGCCCGGTCATGCCGCTCGCCGAGTCGGTCAGCATCATGGCGACGATGGATACCTTGCGGGCGCAATGGGGCATCCGCTACCCGATGGAATCGGCCAGCCCGGCCAGTAGCTCGCGCCCGGAAAGGGATGATCGGGAATGACCATGGACTACGGCACCGTGCCCGGCATCGGGAAACCGCTCTCCCGGCTGGTGCAGGGGACGGCTTCCCTCCCCTTCGCCGACGAGGCGGGCAGCCTGGCCCTGCTCGATGCCGTGTTCGGGCATGGCTGCCGGACCTTTGACACCGCGCACGGCTATGGCGGCGGCGACGCTGAACGAATCTTCGGCAATTGGCTGGCCAGCCGCGGCGTCCGCGCTGAGGTCGTCATTCTGGGCAAAGGGGCTCACCCGTACGATGGCCGCGATCGGGTGACGCCGGAGGATATTACCGCCGACCTCCACGAATCGCTGCAACGGCTTCAGGTGGACAGCATCGACCTCTACCTGCTGCACCGGGACAACCCGAGCGTGCCGGTAGGACCGATCGTCGAGGTCTTGAACGCGCACCAGCGGGCCGGCAAGATCACCGCCTTCGGCGGCTCGAACTGGGCGGCCGCCCGGCTGGCGGAGGCCAACGCCTATGCCGCCGCGCACGGGCTGCTGCCCTTCACCGTGAGCAGCCCGAACTACAGCCTGGCCGTCCAGGTCAAGCCGCCCTGGGCCGGGTGCCTCAGCATCTCCGGCCCCGCCGGCGAACCTGAGCGGGCCTGGTATATCAAGGAGAAGATGCCGATCATCCCCTGGTCGAGCCTGGCCGGCGGCTTCTTTTCCGGCCGTTTCCGGCGCGACAATCTCGCATCGTTCGATGCGTATCTCGACAAGCTCTGCGTCGAGTCCTACGGCAGCGAGGAGAATTTTCGGCGCCTCGACCGGGCGGCAGCGCTCGGTGCCCACGACGGCTTGGCGGTTCCCCAAATCGCGCTGGCCTACATCATCAGCCAACCGCTCGACGTGTTCGCCCTGGTCGGCTGCCGCACCGGTGAGGAGTTCGCGGAGAACGTCGCGGCCTTGGGTCGGCAGCTCAGCCCCGCCGAGCTGGCCTGGCTCGAGCTCCGGAGCAACGAACGGCCGTGGTAGGGTCGCGGGTGGCCGGTTTGGTCGTGGGCCGTAGCCACACATGGTAGGGTCGTCGTGGACGACCTAACTCATTGATTAACATTAGAACAGCCGGAGTTTGAAGATTATGTTGACTCAAGATGTGTGGCCGTGTGCCAGTGCGGAGCGAGGTCGTCTCCTTGCCTGATGGTCCATTCCAACGTAGAGTACGGGATGCTTGAGTGGGATTCCCTCAGGTTCGGTGCATGCTATTTGACATCAGTCACGGAGAGGCTCGCCATGAGTGGGCAATCAGATTTTCTTTTCGCACGGCCGTCGTTTCTTGAAGGCGCGGCCCGGATCCTCGACTTTGACGACACCCTAACCGATTACAACACCTCGATCGATCCGGATGTGATTGCGATCCGGATGGACTGGCGGGCGGTTTACCACGATTTCCGCATGGCAGTGACCGACTTCGGTCGAACTGCCAAGGAGCGCGCGGCAAAGGAGCAACTCACTGCAGCGTCCAGACGCTAGCCTTCCGAATGACAACCAAGACCGCCCGCTGACGCCAAGCGGGGATGAGGACGCGGAGTCCGAATCTCCGCCTCCTACAGCGGCAATGGCCGAGGCTGTCCTGGAGGAGTTGACCGGCGAAGAACTGGGGCCGCTTACAATCACCGCCGTCGCCCGGGAAGTCCAACGGATCTCCCACATGGAGTCGTTTGTCGGCCCCCTCCCTCCACCGGCGGTGCTTGAGCGATACCAAGAACTGTATCCGGACGCGGCCCGAGTCATTTTTGAGAGCTTCGAGAAGCAAGGCGACCACCGGCGCGAGCTTGAAACCTACCATTTGCGATCCAACGTGCATCGCTCATTTTCCGGCCTCGCTGCTGGCTTCGTTGTCACGCTGGCTTTCCTGGCAGCCGCGGTATACCTGGTGATGAATGGATACGAGGTCGCCGGGGTAATTCTGGGAACGGTTGATCTCGTGGCCCTAGTC
>JACCYK010000558.1 GCA_013696525.1 Chloroflexia bacterium | reverse complement strand
TTGCTCCCCTGGGCCTGGCGCATCATGAAGACGAAGATGCCGATCAGGAACAAGGTCGGCAGAAGGAAGCCGATCGCGCCCAGCCAGGCTCCCCACCGGCTGGCCGGCGTGATCGTCACCAGCGTCTCGGGCTGGCCCGCCACGTCGACGCCGTAGTTGCGGAGCACGTCGAGCACGTTCGTTTCCGCCGGCAAGGTGGTCCTGGCATCCTGCCGCCCCGCCGCCTCGGTGTACTCGACCGTGACTTCGCGGCTATCCTCGACCTGGACCAACCGTTCCACTTCGCCCGCTTTGACGGCGGCGACCACCTGGCCAATGCTGAGCGCGGTCGGCTCGTTCTCGCCGCTCACGAGCGTGAACCAGAGCGCGATCACCGCCACGATCAGGACGATCCAAACAAATCCGCTGCGGAGCCACTTACTATCGGCCATGCACTGTCTCCCGTTGGCTCGCGGGCTCCGTGGCAAATCAACCAGCTAAGGCCCGAATCCCGCGCCAGCGGAAGTATAGCATCGGCGCCTCCCCGCTTAGCTTTTTATCAGGCTGGGGTCGAGCACCGCGATGTACGGCAGGTTCCGGTAGAGCCCGGCGTAATCAAGCCCATAGCCAACGACGAACTCATCCGGGATGGTGAAGCCGATCTCGTCCACCTGAACCTCGATCGCGCCCGGCTTCTCCTTTTTGAGGAGGGCGACGACCCGGATCTCGGCCGGGTTGCGCCGGCGCAGGACATCGAGCAGGTAATCGAGCGTCAACCCGCTGTCGACGATGTCTTCGACGACGAGCAGTTGGCGCCCTTCGATCTCGTTGTTCAGATCCTTGAGGATCCGGACCACGCCGGTGCTCTTGGTGCTGGCGCCGTACGACGAGATCGCCATGAAGTCGATCTCGACCGGCACGGTCATCGCCCGCATCAGATCGGTCAGGAAGGCAACGGCGCCATTGAGCACCCCAACCATCAGCGGCGGCTCACCCTGGTAGCGGCGGTCCAGCCCGGCGGCCAGCTCGCGAATGCGTCCCTGGATCGCCGCTTCGTCTACCAGCACTCGGGCCACGCCGCGGGCTCGTCGTTCCAGGTTCGCCACCGCGCTTGCCTCCCTCATCTCGGATCGATTCGTCGCTCCGCCGCCGGTACGCGATCGATGCGCAGTCCGCCACGGGTCGCCTCGACGGACCACCCGTCGCCGATCTCCAGTCGCTTCCCCGGCTCACCTCGTTCCAGCAGGTCAAGCATCGCCTCGGTTCGCTCAGCCGTCACGAGGGCGATCGGGTGGCCAAGGTGGACCCATTGCCGGATCAGGCGCCGCCGCACCGCGGGGGGCCGCGTCATCACCCGCGATCGTACCAGTTCGCCATCGGCCGTCACAGCATCCGGCAAAACGGCGGCGGCCGTCGCGTGCAACGTTTCGTCATCGGCGGCGGCCAGCGCCGCGAACCGGACCAGGGCCGGCGTTGCCCCCGGCGCGATTCGCTCCAGGAGCGGCATCGCCTCGGCCCGGAGCAGGTTGCGCCGGAAGGCCGGATCGTCGTTCGAGGGGTCCACGAGCGGGGTCAAGCCGGTCGCCGCCGCGTAGGCCCGGATAACGGACCGCGGCTCGCTCAGGAATGGCCGCCAGAGCAGCAGGTTCGCCTCCTCGGGACCCACTTCCCACCAGGGAATCGCCATCCGACGGACCTCCCGCATCCCGGCGGCGCCCGCGAGTCCCGCGCCCCGCAGCAGATGCAGGAGCACGGTCTCCGCCTGGTCGTCCTGATGATGGGCCAGCGCGATCAGATCGGTGCCGAGCGCCCGCGCCGCCGCCGCCAGGAGCCGGTAGCGCTCGCGCCGCGCCGCTTCCTCGGCCCCCACGCCTGGATGGCTCGCCCGTGCCTCGTCCGGCATCCGGTAGGCGTGAAAGGGGAGGCCGAGGCCACTGGCCAGGGCCGCCGCCTCGCGCTGCTCGTGGCCGGAGACGGCTCGCCAGCCATGGTCGATATGAACCAAGATTGGGCTCAGATTGCCAAGGCTCGCGATCCGTCCCAACACCGCCGCCAGTGCCAGTGAGTCGCCGCCGCCGGAGAAACCGACGACGACCGCGGCCGAGGATCGAGACGGAAGTTGTCGCCAGCGGGCGAGGACGCGCTGCTCCAGACCACCTAATCCAGCGCGAGGTCTCATCGCTGTCGCCTCCCGCCGCGAACGCACCGCGGCACGTTTTCGGCATCCGAGGTCGACCATTTGGGTCGGGAGTAGCTGGTCGTGCCGCCGGGTGGTATCAACGACTGACGTCAAATGCGTTCTGGCGGCGGGCCGGAGATGCCACCCGTGGTGACGGTTGCCCCGAGGTTGGGAACATCACACCTTGTCGGATATCCGATGATTCGAGCGTTCCGCGATGGGGCCGCGACGGTCCTCCCCTTTCATCACTCTACCAGCGGGCGCGGCGAGGCGCATCATGCCATTTCCCGCCGTCAGGCTAGCCCACCCTGTCGCCAGGGCAATCACGCAAGAATCCCGGCGCGGTGGCGCACGTCACTTCGATGAGCGGGTTCTCATCCGCTTCTCTTCGTTCGCTCATCATCTGCCTCCGCGGTAATGCAAATCACTTTGATGAGAAGGTTTTCATTTGCCTCTCATCGTTCTCTCATCAGCTGACGCTATGGTGATATGCAGGTCAGTCGCTCGCTCACCATCCGCTATATCTTGAGCCGAGCGACAGACACGGCGATCGAGAGCGGTAGGAGGTAGAGACCATGGTTCTCACGTTTGGCACGCTCGTCCCGGCACTCACGAGCGCTCAGCTCAATGCCGACGGCCGACGACGACGCAGGACATGCACCCGTCGTCGCGGCCGCCGGACCTGCACGCGTCGCAGCCGCAGCCGGCGCAGCCGGAACTAGACAACCCGCTCCGAACGATTCACCAACGGCCCCATCACTCGATGGGGCCGTTGGCTTGGGTAGCGGTCCGACCTTCATCGCACGATTGACCACCGATGTTGGCCTCAGCGTGGAGAATGCTTGTGAGTGGTGCCGACGGGTGGAATCGAACCACCGGCCAAAGGCTTATGAGTCCTTTGCTCTGCCGCTGAGCTACGTCGGCGCGCTGCCCGGTTCGCGGGGCTAGTTAAAATTACACGCCGCGGCGCGGCGTCGTCAAACCCCCGGCGCTGTCCGCGGGCGGTGGTAGACTCGGCGGTGAACAATTGTTCGCTCGTCCCCCATCGTCGCCGGCAAGGTACCCAAGTGACTGACATGCTCCCGGAAACCGAGCGTTCGACCGCCGCCGGGCTGTTGGCCGGGCTGAATCCCGAGCAGCAGGAAGCGGTGGTCACGACCGAGGGCCCGGTACTGGTCGTCGCCGGCCCTGGCTCCGGCAAGACCCGTGTCCTGATCCACCGCATCGCTTATCTGATCGAAGTCAAGAACATCTCCCCGGACAGGATTCTGGCCGTCACCTTCACGAACAAAGCCGCCCGGGAGATGCGAGACCGGATTGGCCGGCTGCTCGGCGGCCGCGGCCTCAGCGGCCTAGAGATGGGCACCTTTCACGCCTTCGGCGCCCGGCTCCTACGCCGCAATCCGGGCCTGGTCGCCGACCGGCTCGGCATTCTGCCGAATTTCCTGATCTACGATGACGCCGATCAGCTCGATGTCGCCAAGCGCTCGATCCAGGCTGTCGGCCTCGATCCGAAGCAGGTGGCGCCACGCCGGATGCTGAGCCGGATCTCGCGGGCCAAGAGTCTACTCCTCTCCCCGGCGGACGTCGTGGCCGAAGCGGCGACCTACGACGACGAGGTTGTCGGCCGTGTCTACGCCGAGTACCAGCGCATCCTGCGCAAGGTGAACGCGGTCGATTTCGACGACCTGCTCGGCCTCCCGATCCAGCTCTTCGATCAGGCGCCGGGCCTCCTCGATCGCTACCAGGAACAGTTCTTGTACATCTTGGTTGACGAGTACCAGGACACGAACCGGGTGCAGTACGTGCTCGTCTCGGCCCTCGCCGCCAAGCATCGCAACCTGTTCGTCGTCGGCGATCCCGATCAGTCGATCTACGCCTGGCGGCAGGCCGACATCCGCAACATCCTCGATTTCGAGAAGGAGTTTCCCGACAGCAAGGAAATCCATCTCGAACTGAACTACCGCTCCACCCGCCGCATCGTCGATGTCGCCGACCAGGTGATCCGTGAGAATACCCAGCGCATCGACCGTCGCCTGCGGACCGACAACGACGACGGGCCGCTAGTCTCGGTCCGCGAGCTGAGCGACCACCTGCACGAGGCGCGGTCGATCGTCGACGAGATCCGGCGGTTGATGAAAACGGACGGGGTCAGCGGCGACCACGTCGCCGTCATGTATCGGACCACGGCTCAGAGCCGGGTCCTGGAAGAGTCGTTCCGCACCAGTGACATCGCCTACCGGATTGTCGGCGGCGTGCGGTTCTACGATCGCAAAGAGGTCAAGGACGTCCTGGCCGTGCTCCGGCTGCTGCACAACCCGGCCGATGAGGTCGGCCTGGACCGGGTCATCGGCAACACGCCGCTCGGTCGCGGCATCGGGCCGAAGGCGCTCGACGCGGTCCGGAACTGGGCGACGCTCAACGGGGCGACGATGCTCGATGGCTTCCTGGCCCTGACGCCGGGCTTGGCGACCGACCGCGGGGCGCTCGCGTTAAGCGGTGCCGCGAAATCGTCGGCCCAGAAGATCGGCGCCGTCTTTGGCCGCCTCCGGGAGCGGGTCAACGTCCTGCCGTTGGTCGAGCTGTTCGACGCGATCGTGGATGAGACGGGGTACGCCGCCGGCTTCGATCACGATAGTGAGGAAGAGATGGAGCGGTGGTCGAACGTGCTCGAGCTTCGTTCCGACCTCGAGAAGTACGATCAGCTCGCCCCCGGTGACGCCCTGCCGGCGTATCTTGAGCAAGTCGCCCTCGTCTCCGACGTCGATACGATGGAGGATGACGGTCGCGGCCGGGTGACGTTGATCACGCTCCATTCCGCCAAGGGGCTCGAGTTTCCTGTCGTCTTCATTGCCGGGGTCGAGGAGGGGTTGCTGCCGATCCGGCGGGCGATCGAGGCCGAGTTCAGCGATCCCCAACCACTCGAAGAAGAGCGCCGCCTCTTCTACGTCGGCATCACCCGGGCCGAGCGGCTACTCTATCTCACCTACACCGGGGTCCGCGCCATGTACGGCCAGTATCAGCCCTCGGCGCCTTCTCGCTTCCTGGCCAACATCCCGGAGAGTCATACCGACAGCTCCGTCCGCCGCTCCGGCCAGCGCCACTCGACGGCATCGTCCCGCCAGACCCTGAGCAATCTGGTGCGATTCCCAAGCGGCGCCCCGGTCGTGGCTGCCGCC
>JACCYK010000536.1 GCA_013696525.1 Chloroflexia bacterium | reverse complement strand
ACTTGACGAAAATTGCTATATCCGGCCCGGGCTGGGCGATGCCGGCGATCGCCTGTTTGGCACCCAGCCCGCGCCCCACGAATAGCTGACCAATGCAATCAGCCACTCTGACGAAGGGAGTGCCGGTAGTTCCGCCGGACCATCCAGCGGTGTTCGACGCCGCGGACCAGATAGGCACGACCGGTGCCGACGAATCCGAGCTTCCGATAAAAGAGCTCAGCGTGCGTCTGGGCCGCCAGCGCGACCAGCGGCGCCCCGGACGCTTCGGCACAATCAATGAGGAAGCGCATAATTTCGCGACCGACGCCGTGGCGCCGCGCTTCCGGCAAAGTCGCCACCCAGGAGACCAGCGCCTCGCCGCGATCGCCAGCGCCGAGGATCAAGCGCCCCGTGCCGACCGGCTCGGCTCGTCCTGTCTGATCCCAGTACGCCAGGGCATGAACGCCGCGGCCGTCGTCCTGGTCAGTGACCCGGCCGTCGACCATGCCTTGCTCGTCGCTGAAGACGCGGCGCCGGACTTCGAGGACAGCATCGAGGCTGGGTCCGGGTCGAGCTCGGATCACCGTGATCGTAGGGTGCGCGGCCGGTTCGATCAGAGCGGTGGCGGGAATACCGTTCAGTCTGTTCACGGGGCCTCTTTCTCGTCTCGCAATCCATTGCCGGGTCGCCGCATGACGGCGGCATGCGCTGTTTCTCGGCTCGCCAGCCACGCGACCGTCTCCGCCAGCGTAGCCGCCGCCGCCAACCGGGCCGTTCGGACCTGGTTCGGCGCCGTGCCGCCCGGCACGTCGCGGGCGGCGATGCTCGCTTCCGCGGTAAGGGGCGGCCGCTCGGTCGCGAATAGCGGATGCGTTGCCAGCCACTCCTCATCCGTCAGATCAGCAAAGGTGATGCCGCGATCAATGCACTGCCGGACGAGCTTGCCGACAACCTCGTGCGCCTCGCGAAACGGTACGTGGTGTTTGGCCAAGAGATCGGCGGCATCGGTCGCCAGCGAGAAATCGGCGATCGCCGCCGCCGCCATCCGGTCCCGATTGAACCGGGCGGTCCGGATCATCGGCGGATAGACTTCGAGGACGGCCAGCATGGTATCGACGGTGTCGAAGAGCGCTTCCTTGTCCTCTTGAAAATCCTTGTTGAACGTCAGCGGCAGTCCTTTCACGACGGTCAGCAGGCCGAACAGGTGGCCAAAGACGCGGCCGGTCTTGCCCCGCGCCAGCTCGGCGACGTCCGCGTTCTTCTTCTGCGGCATGATCGAGCTGCCGGTCGAAAATGCGTCGGCGAGCTCGACGAAGCGAAACTCGGCGGATGTCCAGAGGATGATTTCTTCGCTCAACCGGGAGATATGGAGCGCGATCATCGAGCAAGCGTAGAGCGCGTCGAGGATGAAATCGCGGTCGGAGACCGCATCCATGCTATTGACTGAATAGTCGCTGAAGCCGAGATCGCGAGCGGTCATCGCCCGGTCGATCGGATACGTGACCCCGGCCAAGGCGCCGGCGCCGAGCGCCATCACATCAGTCCGGCCATATGCTTCTCGCAAGCGGTCGATGTCCCGGTCAAACATGGCGACATAGGCCAGCAAGTGATGACTGAGCAACACTGGTTGGGCCCGCTGCGTGTGGGTATAACCCGGCATCACATGGTCGTCATGAGCCGCCGCGACATCGAGCAAGGCGGCGGAGAGCTCGGCGGTGCCGGCGATGAGCGAGAGAATCGCGCCCTTGGTCCAGAGCCGGACGTCATTGATGACCTGGTCGTTCCGGCTCCGTCCCGTGTGCAAGCGGCCCGCGTCCCGCCCAATGAGCTCGCGGAGCCGCCGCTCGACGCCGGTATGCACGTCCTCGTCGGCGATCGTGAACTGGAGGTCGCCGCGCTCAACCTCATCCCAAACGCGCCAGAGCCCAGCTTCGATCGTCGCCGCTTCCGCCGCCGAGACGATCTCCCGCGCGCCGAGCATCCGGACATGGGCGATTGAGCCCCGAATGTCTTCCCGGATCATCCGCACATCGAAGCTGATCGAGGCGTTGAACGCCTCCAGCCGCGCATCCGGATTGGCGGCGAAGCGACCGCCCCATGCCTTGGCCAGGCCGGTTTCTTTGATGCCCTCGGATGTCGCGACGCGGTCAGGTGATTGGCGATCGGGTGCGGTCATTGATTCCTCGGTCACGCTCGGCCGCGACAAGAATTGGAGCATACCACCGAAGCGGAACCATCAGAAGTGCCATCGAGGCACAGTGCTGATTATCCATCGCGCTTCGGGACGGATGCCAAGCAAGGCAAAGCAACGTCTGGTGAAATAGAACATATGTGCTATTATGGGTGGGTCTATCGAACCACGCCGGACCAGGGCTGTCATGTCCGTCTATGCCGAGCTCCATCTGCACACGGCCTTTTCCTTCCTGGACGGCGCCTCCGTGCCCGAAGAGCTGGTCCTGCAAGCGGCGGCGCTCGGCTACGCCGCGCTGGCGGTCACCGACCACGACGGCCTCCACGGCGCCATGGAGTTCGCCCGCGCCGCCAAGGCCGCCGGCATCCAACCGATCATCGGCGCCGAGCTGACCCTGACCGATCGCACTCATCTGACCCTGCTCGCCGAGTCGGCGGCCGGCTATGCCAATCTCTGCCGGCTCATCACCGCCGCCCATCAGGGACCGGTGCATGGGATGCCGACGACCAAGCCGGACCCCAAACGGCTGGTCGGGATCGATCTAGCCGTGCTGGCCGAGCATAGCGCCGGTCTCATCCTCCTCACCGGCTGCCGCCGGGGCGCCCTCTCCCAACTCGTCGATACCGAGCAGTTCGCCGAAGCATCAGCGCTTCTGAAACAGTATGTCGATTGGTTCGGGCCGGACAATGTCGCGGTCGAGCTTCAACACAATCGTGTCTTCGGCGATACCAGACGGGTCCGGCTACTCGCCGGCCTCGCCGCCCGGCACGGTCTGCCGGCCGTTGTCACCGGCAATGTCCACTACCATCGCCCCGACCGGCACCGGCTGCAGGATGTGATGGTGGCGATCCGCCATCGCGCCACGCTCGATGCCACTCATCGCGAGCGGCGGCCCAACCCCAACTTCACCTTATGCTCGCCAGCGGAGATGGCCGCGCGGTTCCATCAGTATCCCGCCGCCGTTGGCGCCTCGCTCGCGATCGCGGAACGGTGCGCCCGGTTCGATCTCACCCAACACCTCGCCTATACCTTCCCCGCGTATCCGACCGCACCTGGCGAAACCGCGGATGAAGTACTAGCCCACGCCTGTCGCGCGGCGCTTCAGGATCGCTATCCGCTGCCTCAGCACACCGTCGTCCTGCCTCGGATCGACAAAGAGCTGGCCCTCATCAAGCGGCACCGCCTGGCCGGTTTCTTCCTGCTCTACCGCGATCTGCTGATCATGGCCCGTGAGGTCGCGGCCGGCATCCGCGGCCCTGGCGCGCCTTCCGCCACCCTGCCGCCGGGGCGGGGCCGCGGCTCGTCCGTCAGCTCGGTCGTCTGCTATCTGATCGGGCTCTCCCACATCGACCCCCTGGCGCACAACTTGGAGCTTGGTCGCTTCCTGAACGAAGAGCTGAACTCGATCCCCGATATCGACATCGACTTTCCGCGCGAGATCCGGGAAAAGCTGATTGAGCGCGTCTACGAGACCTACGGTCCCAATCATGCCGCGATGGTCTGCGCCTTCCCCACCTACCGGCTACGCTCGGCCGTGCGTGATGTCGGCAAGGCGCTCGGCCTGCCGGCCTCCGATCTCGACCGGATCGCCAAGCTGAGCGAGCCCCGTTCCGCCACCGCGCTCGGCGACGAGCTGTCCCGGATGCCGGCCTATGCCTCCCGGCTGCAATCCGCTCCCTGGAAGTACCTGGTCGAGCTGGCCGGCGAGCTGGCCGGCTTCCCCCGGCATGTCAGCCAGCATTCGGGTGGGATGATCATCTCCTCCTCCCCCCTGGTGAACCTGGTGCCGGTGCAACCCGCCGCCATGGCAGGCCGCTTCATCTGCCAGTGGGATAAGGACTCGTGCGACGACGCCGGCTTCGTCAAGATCGACTTCCTCGCCCTGGGCATGCTCTCCCTGGTCGAAGAATGCCTCCCCCTCATCGTTGAAGCGGGCAAGGAAGCGGTTGATCTCAGCCGGGTCGACTTCGACGACGAGCGCGTCTACGACATGATCTGCGCCGGCGACACCATTGGCACCTTCCAGATCGAGAGCCGGGCCCAGATTCAGACCTTGCTCAAAACCCAGCCCCGCAACCTGCAGGACCTCACGGTCCAAGTCGCGATCGTGCGGCCGGGGCCGATCGTCGGCGGCGCGGTCAGCCCGTTCGTCCAGCAACGTCAACGGCTGCGACAGAACCTACCGGTGGAGATCCGCTACGACCATCCCCTGCTGAAAGACGTGCTGGAGGAGACGTTGGGCGTCATCCTCTATCAGGAGCAGGTCATCGGCGTGGCGATGGCCCTGGCCGGCTTCACCGCCGGCCAGGCCGACCAGTTGCGCCGGGCAATGACCCGCAAACGTTCCCACGACGCGATGACCGCGCTCCGGCAGCAATTCGACGCCGGCGCCGCGGCGAAAGGGGTCGATCCGGCAACCACGGGGATCGTGTTCCAGAAGCTGCTGGCGTTCGCCGAGTATGGCTTCCCCAAATCCCACGCCGCCGCCTTTGCCGTCCTGGCCTATCAATCCTCCTATCTCAAGCACTACTATCCGGCCGAGTTCCTCTGCGCCCTGCTTAACAACCAGCCCATGGGGTTCTATCCACCCCATGTCCTGATCAACGACGCGAAGCGGAGCCGGGTGCGCATCCTACCGCCCGATGTCAACGAGAGCCAGGCCGCGTGCACGGTCGAGGATGGCAACGCGGTCCGAATCGGCTTGCGTTTCGTCGAGGAGTTGGGCGCCGCGGCCGCGCTCCGGATCGCGGCGGAACGCGCCGCCAACGGGCGCTATCGATCATTGGCCGATCTCGTGCGCCGGGTGCCGGTCCGGGCCGAAGGGCTGGAGAACCTGGTCGCGGTCGGCGCCGCCGAGACCTTCGGCCTGGGCCGCCGGGAGGCGCTCTGGCAGATCGGGCTCTTCTTCCCCGCCCGCACGTTCGGTGGCGGCCGCACGCCGAAGACCGCGGGCACCCAGCTCGCCCTGCCGCTGCCAATCAGCCAAGACATGGTCGAGCTGCCCGCGATGCGCCCCTGGGAGCAAATGGCGACCGACTACGACGTGCTCGGCCTCTCGCCCCGCTATCATCCCCTCGGGCTGCTCCGGCCTCGCTTAGCCCGTGATCTGGTGGCCACCAACGAGCTTGAGCATTTGCCAGACGGGCTCAGACTCCGGATCGCCGGCCTCGTGGTCTGTCGCCAGCGGCCAGGCACGGCGAAAGGGGTCACCTTCCTCCTCCTGGAAGATGAAGTCGGCCTGGTGAACGTGATTATCTACCCGGCCCTGTACGAGGAGCACCGGCATGTCGTGCGCGGTGAGCCCTTCCTGCTCATCGACGGCACGTTGCAACACCAGGGCGCCACGATCAATATCGTCGCCGAGGCGATCCTGCCGCTCGACGTCGCCCGCACCGTCTTCCCGATGGACATCCCGAAGCTACCGGTGAGCGACGCCATCGACGTCGACATCATCGTCGAGCCCGCCCCGGCCGCCATCCCGACCAAGACGCTAGCCGATCTTCGCACTCTAGCGCCCGCCGCCCACAACTACCGGTGAGCTCGTCCTAAACTTCCAGCACCATCGGCAAGATCATCGGCCGCCGTCGCGTTTCCTTGAACAAGAAGGCGGCCGTCGCCTCTCGCAACTGCCGGCTCAACGAGTCACGGTCCGCGGTAGGGTAGCTGTCAGCATAGTCACCCAGCGTTTCACGGACATGCGCCTTGGTCGCCGTCAACAGCGCCGCCGACTCCTTGATGTGGACGAAGCCGCGGGTCACGATCTCCGGCCCGGCGACAATCTGGCCCGTTTCCCGGTCGACGCTCACCACCACCAGCAGCATCCCGTCGCGAGCCAGGGCGCGACGATCCCGCACCACCACATCGCCGACCTCGCCCACGGTCATGCCGTCAACATAGACGTAGCCAGAATCGACCCGAGCCGTGACCGCGACCTTCTCCGAGGTCATCTCGATCAGGTCGCCATTCTCGGCGAACGTGATCTCGTCGGCCGGGATGCCGGCCTCGATAGCCACATCGGCGTAGAGCGCCATATGCCGGTGCTCGCCGTGCATCGGGATAACGTGGCACGGCCGGGTCAGATCAAGCATCCGGCGTAGCTCGTCCCGGCTGGCGTGGCCGGAGACATGAACCAGATCGCGGGCGCCGAAGATAACCTCCGCCCCGGCTTGGAACAGCTTGTTGATGACCCGGAAGACGGCCGTCTCGTTGCCGGGGATTGGCGCGGCGGAGACGATCACGGTGTCGCCCACGCCCACCGTCACGTCGCGATGATCGCCGTTGGCGATCCGGCTCAGCGCCGCCATCGGCTCGCCTTGGGCCCCGGTCACCACGTAGACGATCCGCTCGTCCGGAAACGACGCCGCGGCGCCGGCCTCGACCAGCACGCCATGCGGATCGGAGAGATACCCCAGCTCTTGGGAAATCCGGACATTGTTGACGAGGCTTCGGCCCAGCACCGCGACCGAACGGCCATGCCGGTGCGCGATGTCGATCACTTGCTGGATCCGGGCAATCAACGAGGCAAACGTGGCAATAAAAATCCGGCCCCCGGCTTCGGCGAATACCCGGTCATACGTCTCGCCGACGACCCGCTCCGACGGGGTATGCCCCTCGCTCTCGACATGCACGCAATCGGAGAGCAGCAGGCGCACTCCCTCGTCCCCAAACCGCTGCAACCGAGCATAATCGGTCATCCGGCCGTCAATCGACGTGTCGTCAAACTTGAAATCACCGGTCAGCACGATCCGTCCTGCCGGCGTCTGAATCCCGAACCCAACCGCGTCCGGAATGCTGTGCGTGACCCGGAAGGGCTCGACCGCGAACGCCCCGGCGGCGAGGACGGGATGACGATCAGGATCGAACGCCCGGAGGTCCGCTTTATCCAGCAGCCTAGCCCCCTCCAGCTTGACCGCGATCAAGCCAAGCGTCAGCCGGGTAGCGAAGATCGGGGCCGGCAGCAGATCGGGCAGCAAATACGGCAACGCCCCGATGTGATCCTCGTGGCCGTGGCTGATGAAGATGCCGCGAATCTGATGAGACCGGCCGCGGAGATACGAGATATCCGGCAGGACCAGATCAATCCCGAGCTGCTCCTCGTCCGGGAACGCCAAACCGCAATCGACAACGATGCAATCCTCCCCGTACTCGAGGAGAAGCATGTTCTTTCCCACCTCGGCCAGCCCGCCGAGGAAGACGAGCTCAACAGCCTCCGTCGCGTTGTCTTTTCGGTTTCGATCCCCACCCGGCCCAGATGCCGGGTGCATTCGAGTTAGAACATGCCCATCTGCCGCGCCGGTTTCGCCGCCTGCTCGGCCTCGACCGACCTTGTTCGTTCAGCTTCGGCCAGCAACTTTGGCAGCTTGGCGAAATCGTCGGTAATCGCGCCGCGGAGCGCGCCCTGATGCAGTGCCGCCGCCGGGTGGTACATCGGCACGATCAGCCGCCGGCCGTCACGCTTCGCCTGGCCATGAATTTTCGAGATCCGCTCCCCCGGAAACCAGCGGGCCATTGAGAACCGGCCCAAGGTGACAATGATGTCGGGGTTAATCGCTTGGATCTGCCGGTCCAAATAGCCAGAGCAGGCCGCGATCTCGTCCGGCAGGGGGTCGCGGTTCCCCGGCGGCCGGCACTTGACGACGTTGGTAATGAAGACGTCTTCACGCTCCAACCCAGCCGCCGCCAGCAGCTCGTTGAGGAATTTTCCGGAGTTGCCGACGAACGGCCGCCCTTGCTGGTCCTCGTGCCAGCCCGGACCCTCGCCGATCAACATCACTCGCGCCCGCGGCGGCCCCTCGCCAGGCACCGCATGCGTCCGCGTCCGGGCTAGCTCGCACAAGGGGCACACCCGGACCTCGGCGGCGACCTCGTCTAACTCGGCGATCGCGGCCTCATCATCAAGTGTCACGACGACTCCTGGCTCGCATGTTCGTACACTTCAGCCGGTGCAGTATAGTCCTCGCCGCCAATCATGCCAACAACGGCCAGAGTCCGGTCCCCAACCGCGTCGGCGGCGGCCTGACCGGTTTCTACGTCCACGACGGATCGTTGATCGAACACGAGATCATCCAGTCCGATACTGAATACGCCACCCGCGATCTCCTGCCACGAAACGTCCATCGCTGCCTCGGGCAACGTCATCAACGCCGGGTGACCAGCATTGACGCTAAGCCACCGTCCGAGCAGGTTGGCTTCGTCGACGTGGTCATGGTCGACCGCTAGCCGGCCATGCCGGCGTAGCCGTTCCCAGCACAATTGCAATCGGTCGGCCATCACGTCGGCCCGCT
The DNA here is from genome assembly GCA_013696525.1 of Chloroflexia bacterium. Classification (GTDB taxonomy): domain Bacteria; phylum Chloroflexota; class Chloroflexia; order Thermomicrobiales; family UBA6265; genus JACCYK01. The sequence goes on along the minus strand of JACCYK010000536.1, from coordinate 2,698 downwards.
CGGATCGCCCCGCGGTGAAGCGGGCCCACACCCGCCCGTTGACGACCAGCAGCAGCACGCGCTCGTCCGGATGTGTGGCTGGCAGCACCACGAGGAGGTTCGAACCTTCGATCGCGTCTCGGAGCCGGCGTTGCGCCGCGACGATCGAGTTGACTGACGCCAGCTCCTGCCGGATCCGTGCCGCCCGCTCGAAATCGAGCTTTGCCGCGGCCTCCTCAAGTCCACTCCAGAGCAACTGGTACAGGGCATCGTCCTGCCCATCCAAGAAGCTCACCACATTACGAACCAGCGACATATACGTATCCCGATCCGCTCGGGCCACACACGGGCCCAGACAACGGCCGAGATCGAGCTCTAAACAGGGAGAGCCGTATGAGCGGGCATCGCGAAATGACCTAGTACAGGTCCGTAAGGGGATGATGCGATTGATCAGGTCAACGGTCTTGCGGGCGGAGGTTGCGCTGCGAAACGGTCCAAAATAGCGGGCGCCGTCATCCCGTCTTGACTTGGCAAGCATCACGCGGGGCCAGGGGTTCGAGATGTCGACCCGGATGAAAGGATATTGCTCATGTGAGCGGAGCGCCGTGTTGTACCGTGGCTGGTAGCGTCGGATCAGTTGGGACTCCAACATGAGTGCTTCCAGCTCGGAGCCCGCGACTTCGACCTCAATCCGGGTAATCGACTCCAGCAGTCCATCCATCTTTCGCGTATAGCCCAGCGGCTGGGAGTAGTACGAGCTCACGCGCTCCCGAAGGTTCTTCGCTTTGCCAATGTAGATGATCCGATCATAGGCGTCCCGCATGAGGTAGACGCCTGGCCGACTTGGAATGCCCGACAGCATCGAGCGATCCATGATCGATCGACCTCGATTCCGGCCGTCCGGCGCTGGTTTGGAACGAGGACCGCCCAATCCTTTGAGCTGATCGACCGTGGTATACCCTTGCTCTTGCGCCATCTCGGCTAACCGAAGCGCAACTTGGGCGGTGACCGCGGCATCGGCTGCCGCGCGGTGCGCGCGGCGGGATTCGGCCGGGATGCCGAGGATCCGCGCGATCGCCTCCAGGCTCGGCTTGCGGACACCGGTCAGCAATCGGGTGGCCAGCTCCATGGTGTCGATGCGCTCGTTGATGAGTTTGGGTTGATCCAGCCGGTGCAGCTCAGCGTTGAGGAAACTCACGTCGAAGCTGACGTTGTGGCCGATGATAAGTTGACCGTCTACTCGACTGAGCACCTCCGCCGCGATGGTTGAGAAGTCCGGGGCATCAGCCACCAGCTCGTTCGTGATTCCGGTCAGCTTGGCGATGTAGGCGGGAATCAGCTGTCTCGGGTTACACAGGGAGACGAACCGCTCTACCTCCACCCCAGCCTGATAGCGAATGATCGCCACTTCGGTGATCCGCTGGCGAACCGGCCTGAGACCCGTGGTTTCAACATCGACCGCCACGAATTCAGAGAGCGGGATGTCCGTACGGATGCCGGGCACATTCGTCAGCATCCACCGACCGTCGGCTCGCAAGCAGAGGTGCTCATCGTTGCCCAGCACTTGCCGGAGCAAAGGCCGCCACAGCGAGACCGATCCGGTGCCGCCGAAAACGTGACCAACGAGCGCATCCTCTGGCGCCGAGCCGCCTTGATCGCGGACAAATGCCTCCGCCCGGCGGGCAAGATGGAGATAGTCATGGGACGGGGCTGCCGGTACCGGCCCGGACGGTTCGCCCTCGGTACCGGACACGCGGGTATCCAATGTCGAACGATCCTCCCGCTCGGGTGCGGCGTGAACGTCGGGCAGCGCCCAACAGAGAAGCACGACCGCTATGCTACACTGCCCCGTGCGTACGTTCACTCCATTATCCGCAATAGTGTACCCCATCATTGCCGCCGCTGAAGAAAGTGAGTGCGGTGCCCATGACAGCGACGCCGGATGCCGAAATGAGTCCCGCCCGCGAGGCCGACGAGATCCGGCACACGATCGAGCGCATGAATTACGCCTACTTCGTGCTCGATCAACCGATCGCGACGGACGCCGAATGGGACCGGTTAATGAACCGTCTGCGCGCGTTAGAGGCCAACCATCCCGATCTCGTTACACCTGAATCCCCAACTCAGCGGGTCGGCGCCCTACCGCAATCCGGCTTTGCCGAGCTACGACATCCGTTGCCCATGCTGTCGCTCAGCAACGTCTACAACGAGGGCGAGTTGCGAGCCTGGGCGAAACGGCTCGACCGCATCCTCCCCGACACGGATTTCAGCTTCGTGATCGAGCCCAAGATCGACGGCCTCGCCGTGGCGCTCACCTATGTCGACGGGCGATTCGACCGGGGCGCCACCCGCGGCGACGGGTTCACCGGCGAAGACATCTCGGCCAACTTGCGCACGGTGCGAAACCTTGCCCTCCGGCTCGCCAAGCCGGCCGCTTCGACCATCCCCCCGGTTCTCGAGGTTCGCGGTGAAATCTTCATGCACTTGACCGACTTCGCCGCGCTCAACGTGCGGGTGGAGGCCGCCGGGGGCCGCGCCTACATGAACCCACGGAACTCCGCCGCCGGCTCGTTACGCCAACTCGACCCCAGGATCACCGCCACCCGGCCCCTGCGGGTCTTTGTCTACGGCATCGGCTACATTGAGGGAGCGCCCGATCCCGGGTCGCACTTCGCCTCCATCGGGCTACTCAACGAGCTTGGGTTCCAGACGACGCCGA
>JACCYK010000535.1 GCA_013696525.1 Chloroflexia bacterium | reverse complement strand
GTCTGGTGGTCGCCCGGCGCTGGGGCGCTCTCGGTCCACCGCCTGACCCAGGCCCTGGCAGCCGCGGCGGCGAGCCTCGGCGCGGTCATTTTGCCCGACACCCCGGCCGGCGAGCTGCTGCATGACCAGGGCAGAGTCCACGGCCTCCGACTGTTCGACCGCGACCTGACCGCGGGCACGGTGATCCTCGCCACCGGCGCCTGGACCTGTTTCTTCGGCCGGCAGATCGAGGCCGAGCTGCCGACGAAGCCGGTCAAGGGGCAGTTGATCGCCTTCGCCGGGGCACCGCTGCAGCCGCGCCACATCCTGAGCGGTCACGGCGGCTATGTCCGGCCGCGGGGCGACGGCACCACGCTCGTCGCCGCCACCGAAGAGCATGACGCCGGCTTCGACCGCCGGGTGACCGGGGACGGTGTCGCCTGGCTGCTGAACCTGACCCGCACCCTCTGCCCGATCTTGCTTCAAGGCGAGGTGGTGCGGACCTGGACCGGGTTACGACCGGGGACCGACACCATCGACCCCATGATTGGCCCCGTTCCCGGCCACGCTGGGCTGTGGGTCGCCGCCGGCCATTTCCGCTCCGGCGCGGTCGAAGCGCCGGGCACCGCCGAGCTGGTTGCCACCGCCATTGCCACCGGCACCCACGACCCGCTGCTGGCCGCGTTCGCGCCGCCGGCGGTGAATGAAGTTGTGCGATGAGCGTCAGGCGATCGCGGTACCAATATTATGATTGACCGGCCCGAGCGCAGCGCCTTGACCACCCCGGGATCAAATTGGCGCATGATCGAAAAGGCGCTGGCCTCCCCGGCCGACGTGGTCATCATCGACCTGGAGGACGCGGTGGCGCCGGGGCAGAAGGTTGCCGCCCGAGGCCAGGTGATCCGGGCCCTGCGCGAGCTGGATTGGGGTCGCAAGCCGCGCCTGTTTCGGATCAACGCGCTGGATACCCCCTGGTTCTACCGGGATTTGATCGAGATCGTCGAACAGGCCGGGGACGCGCTCGATCTGATCGTGGTCCCGAAAGTGAACCGGCCGGAGGATGTCCACGTCTTGGATACCCTGCTGGCCCAACTGGAGCTGGCCGGCGATCTGCCCCGGCGGATCGGGCTCGAGGTCCAGATCGAGACCGCGCCCGGCCTGGTGAGCTGCGAGGCGATCGCCGCCGCCTCGCCCCGGATCGAAGCGGTCGTGTTCGGCCCCGGCGACTATGCCGCCGCCGCCGGCATCCCGCTGACGGCAATCGGGGCGCCGGATAGCTGGGACCAAGTCTACCCCGGGCATCGCTTCCACTACCCGATGCACCGCCTGCTGGTCGCCGGCCGGGCGGCCGGGACCCGGGTCATCGACGGCCCGTTCGCCGCCATCCGCGACGAGGCGGGGCTGCATCGGTCCTGCTTGATGGCGCGGGCGCTTGGCTACGATGGGAAATGGGCCATCCACCCCTCCCAACTCCCGGTCATCAACGAGGTCTTTTCGCCCAGTGTCGAAGAGGTGCTCTGGGCCACCAAGGTCATCGCGGAGTACGAATCGGCGACCTACAGCGGCAATGGGGCAATCGCGCTCGACGGCGTGATGCTCGACGCGGCGAGCATTCGGATGGCGCGCTCGACCCTGGCCCGGACGGCGGTGAACGCCCCGGAACGGCAACGGTGATCACCGCGCCGCCAGTCCCGGCCGGCACCGTCGAGGTCACCGGGTTGAGCTATTCGTATCCCCCCACTCACACCGGCGGCGAGCCGGTGGCGGCGCTCAACGACATCTCGTTCCGGGCCGAGCCGGGCCAGATCGTCGGCATCACCGGCACCAGCGGCGCCGGCAAATCGACGCTCTGTTTGGCCCTGAACGGGATTGTGCCACGTCGCACCGGCGGCGCCTTTCGCGGCCGGGTCGCCATCGGCGGCCGCGACACCCGCCAGTACGAGATCGCGGTGATGGCAACCAGGGTGGCGATGGTGTTCCAGCAGCCGGAGAGCAACCTCGTCGGCCTCTCGGTCGCGGCCGATGTCGCGTTCGGGCCGGAGAACCTGGGCGTGTCGCCAAGCGAGATCGCCGCCAGGGTAACTTGGGCCTTGGATCGCGTCGGCATGGCCGGCTATCGTGACGCCGCGCCGGCGCGGCTCTCCGGCGGCCAGCAGCAGCGGGTGGCGATCGCCGCCGCCCTGGCGATGCAGCCCGCCGTCCTCGTCCTGGACGAGCCGACCGCGGCCCTCGACCCACTTGGCGCCGAGGAGGTGCTGGGCGTCTTGGGTAGCCTCGCCGCCAGCCGCGAGACCACGATCATCCTGGCCTCGCAAGACGCCGACGCCCTGGCCGGCCACGCCGATTGGCTGATCGTGCTTGACGGCGGCCAGGTCATTGCCAGCGGGACGCCGCCTGACGTCTATGCCGGCAACACCCTCATCCAGCTCCAGTCTCGCGGCATCGCGGTCTCGGCCATGGCCGAGCTGTCCGCCACGCTCAACGCTCGCGTCAATCAGTCCTTCGCGTTCCAGACCGTCGAAGACGCCCACCGCGACCTCGCCGCGGCTCTCTCTCAGGCATGAGCGTTCCCTCCCCCCGCCGCACTGAGCCGAAGCTTCGCCTGGAGACGGTCTCCTACACATATGACCATCCGGCGGGCGCCGTCCCCGATTTCACGCTGCGCGAGATTAGCTTGGCGCTGTACCCGGGCGAGCTGGTCGCCGTCATCGGCCAGAACGGGTCCGGCAAGACGACCCTAGCCCGGCTCTGCAACGGCCTGCTGCGGCCAACCAACGGCCGCGTCTTGATCGGCGGTGAGGAGACCCAAACCCGGTCCGTCGCCGAGCTGGCGCCGCGGGTCGGGTACGTGTTCCAGAACCCCGATCACCAACTCTTCGCGCCGACGGTGGCCGAGGATGTCGCGTTCGGGCCACGCAACCTGGGACTGCCGGCGGCCGAGGTCGAGCGTCGGGTGCAAGCGGCGCTGACCGACCTGGCCATCACCTCACTGGCTGACCAGCATCCGTTGCTGCTGGGCTATGGCGGGCGCCGGCTGGTGGCGCTGGCCGGCGTCCTCGCCCTCGGCTCACCCGTGCTCATCCTCGACGAGCCAACCTCGGGTCTGGATCAGGCGAGCGGTGACCGGTTGTTCCAGGTGCTTCACCGGCGACGAGAACGGGGCGACGCCGCCGTACTGATCAGCCATGACTTCGCCCTGGTCGCGGCGCACGCCAGCCGCGTCATCGTCATCGCCGGCGGCCGTCTCGTGGCCGAAGGCGAGCCACGCCGAGTCCTGACCGATCCGGCCCTCCTCGCCAGGGCCGGCCTGGCCCCGACCGGGCTGACGCGGCTCGCTCACCTGTTAGAGCCGCTCGGCGTGCCGGCGGATGTGCTCTCCGTGGAAGAATTCGCGGAGGCGTATGAGCGGGTCTATCGGCGAACCCGGCCAACAAGCGCTTGGGAGCAGGCATGATCGCCCTCGCCGCCAAGCTCGGGGCGAACGCCGCCGAGCTGAAATCACAAACCACTCTGAAGGGTGCTGAGAGCTACATTGAACGAAATTTTTTTCGCAGAGAAGCCAAATCCGAACCCTCAGCCGGCTTCAGCCGGGTACCCTCTGGGTGTTGTGATCTCAGCTTGATCAATGTCGCGTCAGGCTTGGCAGGACGGACCGGCTCGAAGCTCGAGTGCAACCCCTTGTCTCGTTCCGGCCGTGTCCACCGAGGCGGCATCCCATGAGCGTCGCCTTTGCCGTCTATGAGCCGGGCCAGAGCTGGCTACACCGGCTCGATCCGCGGGTCAAGCTGCTCGGCGTGGGCCTGGGCATGGTGGCCGCGATACTGGCAAACAGTCTCTGGCCGCTGGCGGTGAGCTTGGTGACGGCGCACGCGCTGATCCTCTCGGCCGGGGTGCCGGTCCGCCGGATTGGTCACCTCTGGCGGGCGATCGTGCCGTTCCTGATCCTGATTCTCATCCTGTGGCCGGTGTTTGACCGAGCCGGAACGCGGGTCGTGCTCGATTTCGGGTGGTTCCGGCTGACGGTCGAGGCGATCAACCGGGGGCTGGTGGCGGCCTGCCGGCTGGCGACGATCAGTTTCCTGGTCGCCGTCTGGCTGAGGACCACTAGCGAGCAGCAACTGATCCAGTCGTTCGTGCGCTTGGGGCTCCCCTACCGGTGGGGCGTGGCGCTCGCGATTGGCCTCCGCTCGATCCCCCTCCTGGCGGGCGTCTATACGGGCGTGGCCGAGGCGCAGCAAGCCCGCGGCCTCCGGCTCGACGGCCCGGTCCACCACCGGCTCCGGGCTCAAATTCCGATCCTGGTCGCCACCCTCGTCACCGTGATCAGGATGGCCGAGCAGACGGCGCGGGCGCTCGATGCCCGCGGCTTCGGCGGCCCGGCCCGGCCGACGACGCTGCACCGTCTTCGCTTCCGGCCCGCCGACTGGGTCGCCCTCGCCCTGCTGCTCGGGACGGCCATCGTCGGCGCTATCGCCTGGTTCCGGTAACAGGCGCTTGCTATGATCGGCCGGTGCTTGGACCGTGTCACCGGGGCGGCGGAGGATCGAGGGCATGCGGGCGCTGCTGAGCGTGTACGACAAGACCAACATCGTGGCGCTCGGGCGCGGCTTGGTGGCGCTGGGCTACGAGATCGTCTCGACCGGAGGCACGCTGCGCGCCCTGCAAGAGGCCGGGCTCCCGGCCCTGGCCGTGGCCGAGGTCACCGGGTCGCCGGAAATCCTCGATGGCCGGGTGAAGACGCTGCATCCCGCCATTCATGGCGGGATGCAGGCGCGCCGCGATGACCCCGCCCAGATGGCGACGCTGGACGCGCAAGGGATCGTTCCCATCGACCTCGTCGCGGCCAATCTCTACCCGTTCGCGGAGACGGTGACCGACCCGCGGGTCGCGGAAACAGACGCGATCGAGCAGATCGACATTGGCGGGCCGGCGATGATCCGGGCGGCAGCCAAGAATTTTCCGGGGGTGATTGTCCTCACCAACCCAGGCGACTACCAACCGGCGCTCGACGCCCTGCAAACCGGCCCCTTCCCGTTGGCGGAGCGGCGGCGGCTGGCGGCAAGAGCCTTCGCCCACGTCGCCGCCTACGATACGGTGATCGCCGACTTCCTACGGGATGATAGCTTCCCGGCTGAGCTCTCGATCGCCGGCGACAAGGCGCGGGAGCTTCGCTACGGCGAGAACCCACATCAACGCGCCGCCGCCTACCGTCGCCGGTTGCCGGGCCCGGCGCGACCCGGCGTGCTCAATGC
>JACCYK010000530.1 GCA_013696525.1 Chloroflexia bacterium | reverse complement strand
ATCACCGCCCTGGCCCTGACCGCCGCCGCGCGGCGGCGAAATCCAACCTGGCAGGTCGCGGTCGCGCTCACGGTCAGCGGCGGGGTGCTCCTGGCGATCACCGGCGAAGTGCGCCTACTCCCGCCGTTCCTCGCCGGCGTTGGGCTGGGCCTCGGCGTTGGCTGGTCGTGGTTGCGTGACCGCCTCGCCGCGACCCAATTCGCCCCGCTGCCGGTCCTCGGCGCCTTCCTCCTCCCCCTGGCGCTCTGGTTGCCGGCGGATACGGCGGCAAGCGACTACTTCGCCTACTATCGCGTGCTGGACGAACCGATGCTGGGCGCCGCCGCCGCGATCACGGCCGCCCGCCCGGATGGCCTCGTCGTCGTCCGCCAGGACTGGCGCAACTGGCCGATCGGCTGGTGGTTCGAGGGGCTGACCACCGCCCCGGTCGCGGTCGGCAGCGACCCCCGCTGGCTCGGCTTTCCCGAGGAGCGGGCGCGAGCGGACCTGGTCAACCACTTCTTCGGCCAGCGCCTGGATCACGACCAGCTCCGGGCCCTCGCCGCCGAGACCGGGGTCGAGCTGCTGGCGCTCCGCAAATGGGAATGGATCGGCTGGCAACGCTGGCTCGAGGGCCCCGCCCCCGCGGTCGAGATTGTCTATGACGACAACGAACTCCTCGTCCTCGAGATCAACCCATGACCCGCGGCGGGCCTCTCCCTTACCGCTCAAGATAGCCGGCGGCGAAGAGGGTCGTCATCCCGCCGCCGCCAATGACGATCAGCGCCTGGGCCAGGCCGGCGACGCCGAGCAGCTCGGGCCCGGATCGTCCCGCCAGCCACAAGAGGAGCAGCCCGGCGTCGATCAGGATGCCGAGGCCGGCCAGCAGCGCGAAGCCGCCGAGCAACCGCCCGATCGCGTCCGGGCGATCGAGCCAGGTCAGCCGCCGCCGGACGCGGGCCGGCGTCAACGCCGAGCGATGCGCCGCCAAACAGCCCAAGAACCCGGCCTGCACACCCAGGATGAGCAACATCGGGCCGAGAAAAACCGGCAGCCAGCGCACGCTCCCAACCTCGATCCCGGTCGTGGCCACCAGCGAGATCAGGCTCAACGCCAGTCCAACCAGGGTCGCCAAGATCCCCGGCACAATTAAGCTCAGATGCGGCGTCAACAGCATCAGCAGGTGTACATGCCGCCAGCCGTCGCCGAGCGGGCTGAGCTTACTTTCGCCCACCCGTACCCGGTAGTCGACCGGCACCTCGACCACGGTCAGCCCGGCCCGGCCGGCGCGGAGCAGCATCTCGGACGCGAATTCCATCCCCCGCGCCCGGAGGCCGAGGCCAAGGATCGTCTCCCGGCGGAAGGCGCGATACCCCGACTGGCTATCCGAGACCCGGGCCCCCGCCGCGATCGCCAGGCTCGTGGTCAGGACCGGGGTACCGAGATAGCGGTGCCACCCCGGCATCGCCCCGGCCGCGATCGCTCCCTGCAGCCGCGTGCCAATCACGAGATCGGCGCCGGTCGTCAAGGGCGCCAGCAGGCCGCCCAGCCGCTCGAGGTCGTAGGTGTGATCGGCATCAGCCATGATGATGACATCGCCGCGGGCGGCGGCGATCCCCGCCGCGATCGCCGCCCCGTAGCCTCGGACGGCCTCGCGCACCACCCTGGCCCCGGCGGCGCTCGCCAGCACGATGCTGTCGTCGGACGAGCCGTTGTCCACCACCAGCACCTCCCCCGGCAGCCCCGTCGCGGCCAATCCCCGGCGCGCCTCGGCCACCGTGGCCGTCACCGCCGCCGCCTCGTTGAGACAGGGCAACACGACGCTGACAAAGGCGATCGGGGTTGCCCGCCGCGACATCGTCTGGTCGCCGTCGCGCCCCGTGGCGCCAGGTTCAGCGGCGGCAAGTTTGGTCACCTCGACAATCGCTGCACCATCCTTGGCATGCCACGCGGACACGATCGTGCGTGATGCCGGCCACTTGCCGGATTCCGCCGCGCCGCGAGCCGGTCGACCAAGCGATCAGGTGGAGTATGATACTCGGAGGGGTTGGCATGCTTCCGCGGGAAGACACCTGCTGACGAGCCACGGAGGGAGGGCTAGGCCCGTGCGACGTTGGTCAACAATCTGGTTTGTGACAATCCTCGTGACGGCAATGCTCGCGGCCCCGGCGGCCGCTCAGTACGCGGATGTCTTGCTGCCGCAAGGCGTGCTGCAGGTCACGGTCGAAGATCAACCGATCAATGCGACCACGGCGCCGGTCTCGCCGGTGACCAACCCGCGGATCGCCGGCAGCCTGACCAGTGGCGAGATCACGATCGAGCTAGCGGTGGCCGACGCCGCCGGCGCCATCATCCGGTTCCCGTCCGAGGTCAACCGGCGCGGCGGCTTCCGCCAGCGCGTGCCCGAAGCCCTGCAACCAGGCGGTGAATACACCCTCTACATTAACGATGTGATGATCGGCCAGTTCACGATCGCGGCCGATGCCGTCGGCGGGACCGGCGGCGCCGAGGGCGACGTCTTGGAGCTGGCGCGCCTGGTGCCGTTCCCGGGAGACGCGGCCGGGGCGATCGCCGGGCTTGGCTTGGTGCCGGAGCTTTCCGCGTACCAGTCGATCGCCGACCTGGCGCGGGTTGTCGCCGAAAACGCCAATAACAACAACCGCGAGGGGCGCGAGCAAGCCGAAACGGAGCTGGCGGCGAGCGGCTTTGTCCAGCGCTACCAAAGCTCGCTGGCGGTGCCCGCCGCCGACGATCCCAGCGTGTTCGAGATCCAAATCGCCGCCATCGTCACCGAGTACGACACGGCGGAGACCGCCGCCGCGTCGTTCGCCGCTTCCGCCACGGGAGGCGAGGCGGTCGAGTCGCCCCTTGTCGGCGACGAGTCGCGCGTCAGCCGGCAAAGCGCGGTCGCGACCCAAACCGGCGCCGAGTACCAATCGTTGCAATTGATCTTCCGCCAAGACCGGTTGCTCATCGTCATCAACTTCGCCGATCTGCTCAACCGCGAGCCGGACCAGGCGCTGCTGGAAGCGATGGGACTGGCGGTGCAGCAACGCGGCGTGGCGGTCCTGGCCGGCGAAGCACCGGCCTTGACGCGGTCGTCGCTACGAATGAACCTCGACGGCATCCCTCGGTCCTCGACCGAGCAACTCTACGGCGCGATCGACGGCGCCATGGTCCCCCTCTTCGGCGAAAGCGAGGACAGCCTCAACACCCGCGCCACGGCCTACACCGGCGCCACCGATGTCAGCGTCTCGACCTTTATCTCCCGTGGCACCGGCGAGAACGAGACCGCGACGGCCGAGGGAGAAACCGCCGCCCCGTTCTCGTACGTGACGACGATTCTGCGCTTCCCCAGCCCGGAGGACGCCAGCGCCTGGCTAGGCGGCCTGAACGAGCAATCCCCGGCCGGCCTCCGCCCCGAGTTTCTCTCCCTGTCGGCGGTCACCGACGCCCCAACCTTCGGGGAAGCGTCCGTGACCTACTCGTTCACCCAACAGCTCGAGGGGCAGACCGCGACCGGCTACTTGACCTACGTCCAGGTCGGGGCCGATATCGCGGCGGTTGAGCTGGCGGCCGTGCCGGAAGCGCCGTTCGCCGCCTTCGAGCCCCTTGTCACCGGCCAGGCCGAGTGCCTGACGGCCGGTGACTGCCCGGCCTTGGCCGACCCCCCGGCGGACCTCGTGGCCGCCGGCGGCAATGGCCAGGGTGGCGACGACGGGCAGGGCGGTGGTGACCGGCAAGGCCAAGGCGGCGGCGACGGCCAAGCGGACGATGCCGAGCAAACCGCGCCCGACGACGCACCCGACCAGCAGGGTGACCTGCCGTCCGGAATCGAGCGCGAATCGGAGGCCCCGGACGACAACACGCCGTAGCGAGGCGCCGGCCGAAAAGTCCAGCGCCGGCCGCAACCGCGCTTCGCCGCTCAACGTCGTCACCCGGCTTCCGTCACACCTCGTTCGCCCGCATCGCCGGCGGCCGGTACGGGATGCCAAGACCGCGATCGTAGGCACGGCGACGACTCGGG
>JACCYK010000508.1 GCA_013696525.1 Chloroflexia bacterium | reverse complement strand
GGGCAGGATCCGCTCCTCGCCTACCAAGCGATGTTCATCGGCGCCTTCGGCGGCCCGCGCGAGATCTCGGAGACGCTGATCGCGGCCGCCCCGTTGATCCTCGGCGGTCTCGCCTTCGCCATTGCCTACCAAGCGGGCTTGTTCAATATCGGCATTGAGGGCCAACTGGTGCTGGGCGGCCTGGCGGCGGGGCTCGTCGCCGCGACCCCGCTCGGCCTGCCGATCTTTGCTCATCTCCCCCTCGCGGTGCTGGCGGCTGTCGTCGCCGGCGGCTTCTGGGGCGGCTTGCCGGGGTTCCTCAAGGCCCGGACCGGGGCACATGAGGTGATTACGACGATCATGCTCAACTACATCGCCTTCCGGATCAGCGCCTACGTCATCGCCAACCAGGGGATCTTTTCCATGGTCAACCCCAGCCTTCAGGCCACGAACCCGGCCGTGCCGGAAGCGGAGCTACCGCGGCTCATCGAAGGCACCCGGTTGCACGCCGGGCTGATCCTGGCCCTCGTCGCCGCCGTCATCCTCTGGTACGTCCTGTTCCGGACCACGTTCGGCTACCGGTTGCGAATGGTCGGCATCAGCCGCGGCGCCGCCGCCTATGCCGGCGTCTCCTGGGGCAAGACGATCACCGTTGCCATGGTGTTGAGCGGTGTCCTGGGCGGCCTCGCCGGCGCTGGTGAGACACTGGGCCTCCAGGGCCGCTACTTCAACATCTCATCCGGTTATGGGTTCACCGCGATCGCGGTCGGCCTCGTCGGCCGCAATCATCCGGCCGGGGTGGTGCTGGCCGGGCTCCTGTTCGGCGCCCTCAATGCCGGCGCCACGCGCATGCAAAGCACGGCCGGCACCCCGCGCGATCTCGTTTCCGTCTTGCTCGGTCTCTTCATCCTGTCCGTCGCCGCCTTCTCCGCCATCGATTACTTCCGTCGTCGCCGGCAGCAAGCCGCCCGCGCCCGCGGCTCGACCCGGGACCGGGCGGCCGCCGACGCCGGGGAGCCGGACGTCCCGCCCGCCGTCCAGCCACCGGCGATCTGATGAGGACACTGATGCGGCTGGCGCCCGAGCACTTGGCAACGGCCATCGTAGAGAACGGATCTCGTCGCGAGCGGGCAACCGCCCGGCCCACGCGCTAGGAGCACTCCCTGGACGGCTTCTTCGACTTCTTCTCCCTGGCGCTCCTGACGGCGACGCTGCGCTCGGCGGTGCCGCTGGTCTTCGCCGGCATGGGCGGTCTCCTCTCGGAGCGATCCGGTATCATCAACATCTCACTTGAGGGGCTGATGCTGTTTGGCGCCTTTGCCGCCGTGGTGGGCACCTATTTCACCGGCCAGCCGCTCCTCGGCCTGCTCTTCGCCATGGTCATCGGCGGGCTCGGCGCTACCGTTTTCGCCTTCTGGAGCATTACGCTGCGGGCGAACCAAATCGTGGCCGGGACGGCGATCGTGCTGCTGGCGCTGGGCGTCACCGCGTTTCTGAACCAGCGAATCTGGGGCCAGGCGGGCGGCTCCCCCACCGTCGACCGCCTGCCGACAATTGGCGCCGGGCTCAACATGCTCGTCCCCGTCGCCATCCTCCTCGTCCCGCTCGCTCATTATGTCTTGTTCATGACCAAGCCCGGGCTCCGCATTCTCGCCTGTGGCGAGCATCCGCAGGCGGCGGAGAGCGTGGGGATCGATGTCGCCAGGTATCGCTACGCGGCGGTCATCATGAGCGGCGTGCTGTCCGGTCTCGGCGGCGCCTATCTTTCGATCGGTGACCTCTCTCAGTTCACGACAAACATGACCGCCGGGCGGGGCTTCATCGCCCTGGCGGCCGTTATATTTGGCAATTGGACGCCGTTCGGGATGTTCGGCGCCGCCTTATTATTTGGCTTGGCACAGGCCGTGCGTTTCCAGGTGCAAGCATTCGACCTGCCAATCTCGCAGGATCTCATTATTGCCCTGCCGTACGTGTTGACGTTGATCGCGATCACGGGGCTTGTCCGCGGTCCAACCCCACCCGCGGGTCTGGGTCGACACGCGACAACGGACTAGCGTCGACAGCCTGATACCATGGGTGACGGAGGCAGCTTCGCGTCCCAACGAATGCGAGATTCGGCTCCGTCTTTGCCCCGGTAGCGAACGTATGGGTAGCCAAGGCTATGGCGGTCCGGGTATGTCTAACGGATCCAATCGTCACCGGTGAACGTATTTATTGATAGTAGTTGGCGCTCGAATTCAACAAACCGCTTGGCGACGACGCTGGGCGTTCTCCCCGGCCAAGCCGGGGCACGGTTCCGGTGCCAATGGCGACTGAAAGGAACCAGGGTGCAACAGTCTATTACTGTCCTTTTGGCGGAGCGGGAGTGCCTGTTTCGCCGGGGGCTGGCGGCCTGCCTGGAAGGCGATCATCGGATTCGCGTCATCGCCAGCGTCGGTCTGGCCCATGCTGCGTTGACCGCCGCCGCCGAGTGTCGTCCCGACATCGCCGTTGTTGGCCTGACACTCCTGGATGAGCCCGCGTTCGGTCTCATCGCTGAGCTTCGTCGCCGATTCCCGGCCCTCAAGATCATCGGCCTCGGCGACCGCGCCGCCGGCGATGTCGTACTTGGCACGTTGGACGCGGGCGCCAGGAAATTCATTAGTAGAGACATCTCCGAGGCCCAGTTACTGCAAACCGTCATCCGGGTCGCACAAGAGGGACCGCTGAGCGAGAGGCCGCGCCTCATGCCGCGGGCGACAACGCTCCAGATGACCAGACAGGTTCGCGACCACGCGACCACGAATGGCTTTGCGCCTGGCGGTTCGCCGCTGACCTGCCGCGAGCTGGAGATCCTGCGAAACATCAGCACCGGCATGACCAACGCCGAGGTCGGCCTTGCCCTCGGTATCAGCCCCCAGACCGTGAAGAACCACATGACGGCGATCCTACGCAAACTCGGGGTCGGTGACCGGACGGAGGCGGTCGTGCATGCCTTGCGACGGGGATGGCTGTCAATACAGGAGGCCGGCCTCGAGCCCCCGATGCCGGCGATGCCCACGACGTCATGGAGCATCATGCCTCGCCGTTGATTGCCAACCCCGCGGGATCCGTCCGGCAACGCTGACGGCGGCCCCGGGAATGTTCGCCCGGGCATGAAGTATGGGCCCGGCCTGATTGGCCGGGCCCATTCGGGAAGGGGAGATGATGGAGTGTGTGCAGCACTCCATGGGGTCAGGGTGAGAGCATCCATCGTATCGTGGGGAGATACCCTCACTAGCGTGTACGCGTAACCCCGATCCCCGGTTTCATCTTCAATGCCGGTTCGTCCCGATCGCTTTGTTTCGGACCGATCGGAGGCTGCCGCCTAATGCGAGCCGCCGGTAAGCTCCGTGCCTTGACGGCGCCCCGTCCACACCGCCGAGCCGATAATGATCAGGCTGAGAAGGGCCATGATCCCAATCGTCGCCGGCAGCGACACCATGAACCGCTCATGGATCACGGCGTCGCCGAGAATCATCTCCACCGCCGTTACGATCAGCACGAAACACCCCACGTAGACCAGGACCGGCAGCCGTCCCAGCAAGCGGGCGACCAGCTCCGCGCCAAACAAGATGATCGGGATCGAGAGCGCCAGGCCGAAAAGCAGCAGCCGGATATCGCCATGCGCGGCGCCGCCGACGGCAAGGATGTTGTCTAAGCTCATCACCACATCGGCGAGGATAATGGTCTTGATCGCTTCGCGTAAGGATCCGGCTTGGGCCACCTCATGAAGGGTCTGTTGCGGCCGGATCAGCTTGTACGCGATGTAGAGCAGCAACACGCCGCCGATCGCTTGGAGATAGGGGACGCTAAGCAGGAAGACCGCGAGCGCGGTGAACAGGATGCGAAGCCCAATCGCGCCGGCGCCGCCGAAAATAATCGCCCGCCGCCGATTCTCGGGAGACAACGAGCGCGCCGCCATCCCGATTACGACCGCGTTGTCTCCCGAGAGCACGAGGTCGATCACCACAATGCTCAGGATCGCTCCCAAATATTCACCCACGACGTGTACTACTCCTTTTGCACGTTTCTCCCGGACCGGCCGCCGCCCCACAACCATCAACGATCAGAGGCACGTTAGGGAGAGGGTACCACTGCCAGAGAGTGGAACCCGATTCGCGAAGTTCGATCACGACTCGCGCTCCAGCTGCTCGCCGGACAGCGCCCTACCCGAGCAGGAGTCTATCGACCACCGCCGCCAGAAAGATAAGCGCCAGATACCAGAGTGACCAGAGGAAAAGCCGCCGGGCAAGGCGCTTGGCGGGGCGCCAAAAGAGCAGCAGGGCCAGGCCGAGAAAGACCGCGTTGATGATGATCGCCGCAACGAGATAGAGCGGTCCCAATCCGAGTGGGACCAACATGAGGCAGACGAGAAACAGCAAGGTTGAGTAGATGACGATCTGCCGCCGGGTTTCGGCTTCACCCGCCACGACCGGCAACATGGGCACCGCCGCTCGGCCGTACTCGCCCTGTTTGAGCAGCGCCAGGGCCCAAAAGTGCGGCGGCGTCCACATGAAGATAACCGCGAACAGGGCCCACGCCAGCGGGCTCAGCTCCCCCGTCACCGCCGCCCAGCCGACGAGCGGCGGCACCGCGCCGGCGGCGCCGCCGATCACGATATTGTGCGGGGTCCGCCGCTTCAACCACCTGGTGTACACCAGGACGTAGTAGAGGTTGCCGGTCAGGGCCAGGAGGGACGCGACCCAGTTCGCGCCAAGCCCGAGCAGCACAATGGCCAGCGCGGTCAGGCCAATCCCAAAGCCGAGGACGTGGGGCGGTGGGATGCGATTGGCAGCGGTAGCGCGATGGCGGGTCCGCGTCATCTGAGCGTCGATGTCGCGATCGATGTAGCAGTTGAGCACGTTGGCGCCGCCGGCCGCCAGGGCGCCGCCGACGATGGTGACGCAGATCAAGCCGAACGCCGGCACGCCAGTGGCCGCGATCAGCATGGCCGCGAACGTGGTCACCAGGAGCAGGATCAGTATTCCCGGCTTCGTCAGTGCCACATAGTCAGCGGTCACGACGCGCCATGCTCGGATCTCGGGCAGGCGTAGCGAAATGGCGGCCGGTCCCGCGGCAACGGCCAGTGCCGCCCCTGGCGCCGCCGGGACGTTCAGGTGAACGATGGCCCGGCCCGGTGTCGCCCTACGGCCGACGATCGGGGACGCCGCCGCGTGAGTGACGGACGCCCTCGACGGCGCCGCCGCCACGATCGCCAGCGAAACCACGGTCAGCCACAGCGCGGCGCCAGCCACGAGGTGAAGCATCCCCAGCCAGACTGGTCCCCCGGCGGTGACGAAATCGCCGCCGAGCAAGATTTGGACGACGAGGAGCCCGGCCGCGCCCAGCGACAGCCGGCGGAGGATCGCGGCGGCGGGCTTGGTCCAGGCGCGAACCGCGATCGCGATCACCGCGACCGCCGCGATCGTCGACAGTCCCCGGTGCCCGAGGTGGAGCCAAATCGCCGCCGTTGGCTGATCCGGCACCAGCCGATCGTCCACGCAGAGTGGCCAGCTCGGGCAGGGCACTGGCAAACCATTACCGGAGCGGGCGCCGGAGGCGATGACGAGGAGCAGGCTGGCGACGGCAAGCCCCGTCATCCACACCAGCAGCGGGTCGCGCCCAAAGTAGGAGACCTGGCCAAGCCGCGCCAGCCATTCAGGAAATCCGGAGTCTCGGGCAAGCGACCAGCAGAGCGCGACAAACATTCCCAGCAGGGTCATCGCGAGCAACGGACCGGCGGCGTGGGCGCTTTCGGCGAGTCCGGATCCCTCGGCGGCAAGCGAGACGATGCGCGCGCCGGCGAGCAATCCGACAGCGGACCAGGCGATGAGCCGCGACCAGCGTGAGGTTGCCGCCGCGCGCCGCGTCAAGAGCGCCGTGACGACTGCGATCAAAAGCGATAGGGCCAGGCTGAAACCGTGGAGATAGTCGATCAGCGGGCCGGCCGCGAACGCTGGCACCCAGGATCCGTCGCAACGCGGCCAGGTCCCGCTACACGCCGGCTCGGCTCCGGTCATCCGGGCGAGCCCGCCTAGCATCACGGCCAGCACCATCACCACCGCCGCGGACAACGCCAGGCGCCCAAGCCGGTTCATCGAGCCTCCATGACCAGAATCTCGGCGCATCGCCGCTGAAGACCTTCCCCCGGCGGGCCTGGTTCCCCGGCGGCTCGAAGACGCCGGACCACATCAGCCAGCGCGTAGTCTACTTGCTTCCGGGCGCCAACGGACCGACCCGTGTAGGGCATCACGAACCAACCGGGGCTGATGCTAGTTCGCGGGAGCAACGTCCGGATCCGAGCCCGCGCCCAGTACGTCCACCGGCTCGGTGGTGTCTAGGGTATAGCCGGCAACGGGGCGCACCGGTGGCCACTGCGCCGGGTTCGCCTTCCGGACCTCTTCGAACGAGGCGGTGGCCTGCTCGAATCGGGCCGGCTCGCGCTCCTGACCCGGTTCAGCGCCGAACACGCCCATGATTCGTTGCGCGGTCTGATACTCGGTCAGTGGGCGGCACGCGTCGGCAACGGCCGGGACTTGACCGCTGGAATGACCTGGAATCGAGGAACGATCAGGAACCTCGCCCGGTTGCTGCGGTGACGTGACCGCGCCGGGCGCCTCTGGCGCGTCCGGGGGCAGCGGCGGCGCCGCGTTCGCCGCTAGCGAACCGCGTGGTCGATGTCGTGGTCCCTGCCATTCCGCCATTTGAAGTAACTCCCCCGCCTTCGGGACCGCCAATCGCATGTCGGATGGAGGATACCCGGTTTCACCAATGCGAGAAAGATCGGGGCCGGGGTTTGTCGTCGGCGGCTACTGTCCGCCACGCATCACCCGCATGAACTGATCGAGGCCGATGTTGCCGCCGCTGATTGTCACCCCGACCCGCTTGCCGGCGACATCCACCTTTCCCGCCAGAACGGCCGCGAAGGAGGAGGCGCCGCTCGGCTCGACCACGATCTTCAGGCGCTCGAAGAGAAATGCCATCGCCGCCCGAATCTCGTCATCGGTCACCACCGCGATGCTGCCCACCAGGCGCCGGGCGATCGGCCAGGTCAACAGCCCGGGGGCTTGCGTCTGCTGGCCATCGGCAATCGTCACCGGCACCTCGGTCAGGGCCACCCGTTTGCCGGCGGCATACGACCGCGCCCAGTCGTCGCCGGCCGCGGGCTCGATCCCGATCACGTCGATGGTTGGGTACAGGCCGCGGGCGGCCGTCGCCGAGCCGGCCAGCAGACCGCCGCCGCCCAGGCATACAACCAACTGGTCCAGCTCGCCGACCTCATCCAGCAGGTCCAGGGCGGTGGTCCCATTGCCGGCGATGACATGCGGATGATCGTACGGCGGGATCAGCGTCGCCCCCCGGTCGGTGGCGATGGCCGCCGCGATCTCCGCCCGGTTCGCTTGGTACCGGTCGTAGGTAATGACCTCGGCGCCGTACCCGCTGGTGGCGGCAAGCTTTGTCGGCGGCGCATCTTCCGGCATCACGATGGCGGCCGGGACGTCGAGCAACCGCGCCGCCAGGGCGACCGCTTGGGCGTGGTTCCCGCTCGAAAAGGCGACCACGCCGCCGGATCGTAATTCCCGCGGCAACTGACTGACCGCGTTGTACGCCCCGCGGAACTTGAACGAGCCCGTCCGTTGAAACGACTCCGCCTTGAGGAAGACTCGCGCTCCAATCCACTCGTCAAGCGCGCGCGAGGTCAAGACCGGGGTCTGGTGGATCACGCCCGCCAATCGATGGTGGGCGGCGCGGACGTCTTCAAAGTTGATGGCCAATTCCTCGGTCGCGACCAGCTCCATTGGTGTCCTTCCTGACGATCACGCGGCGGAGCCGAGACCTCCGCTGGAAGATTAGCACGACGATTGGGCCATCGAATCCTGACGCTAGCGGCATCGGGTATCGTTGCGGCGGCGGCGCCAGGCCACCTGCCGCTCTGGAGATTGGCCGCTTGGTTGCCGCGAGGGTCCGTTCACCGATTGTCGCTTGATCGCAATGGTTGGAAAGCATGCATCTCCTCGCGGCCCGCGGCGCCGTCATGACGTACTTCTTTGTCGCCGGGATGGCAACGGGAAGCTGGTTCCCGCGGATCCCAGAAGTCCAGCGCGGGCTCGGCTTGAGCCACGGCGAGCTCGGGTTGGCGCTCGTCGGTCCCGCCGTTGGCGCGTTGCTAGCGATGCCGGCCACCGGTTGGCTGATCGCCCGGACCAGTAGCCGGATCGTCGCCACGAGCACGGCGCTCTTGCTCAGCGCGGTGCTACCGCTGCCGGCGACGGCCGGCACCGCCCTGCTGCTGTTCGTCGCCCTGGCCGCCCTCGGCGCCGCCAACGGGGTGCTCGATGTTTCGATGAACGTACAGGCGGTCGGGGTCGAGAAGCGCTATCGGCGCCCGATCATGTCCGCCTTCCACGGGATGTTCAGCGTGGGCGGGCTCGTCGGTGCCGCCGGGGCCGGTCTCGCGGCGGCGGCCGGGATCAATCCCCGCGCCCACTTGCTCATCGTCGCCATCGTGATGGCGATCGTCACCCTGATCGCGTGCCTCTGGCTCCTTCCCGCCGCCACCGATGAGGCCCACGATGGCCCCGTGTTTGTTCGCCTGCCCCGGCCGCTGGTCGGGCTCGGCCTGATCGCCTTTTGCGCCCTGGTTGGTGAAGGCGCGATGGCGGATTGGAGCGCGGTCTATCTTGGCAACACGCTCAATACTAGCCCGGCCTTCGCCGCCGCCGGGTACGCCGTCTTTGCCGCCGCCATGGTGGTTGGCCGATTCGCCGGCGACTGGGCCACCGCCCGGCTGCAGCCCGTCCGCGTGATCCGCTACGGCGGGGCGCTGGTCGCGATCGGCCTCGGTCTCGGCTTGGTCATCAGCCAGCCCTGGTCGGCGCTGCTTGGCTTTGCCTGCGTCGGCATCGGCCTGTCGTGCGCGTTCCCCGTGCTGTTGAGCGTGGCCGGTCAAACCTCCAGCCTGGCGCCCGGGATCGCCATTTCGGCGGTCGCCACCCTCGGCTACTCCGGCTTTTTGGCGGGGCCGCCGGTCATCGGCTTCGTGGCCGAGGCCACCGGGCTCCGGGTTGGCCTGGGCCTGGTGGCCGGGCTGGGCGTGGCGATGGTGCTCATGGCCGGCCTGGTTGATCGTCCGGCTGCCGCCCAATCCGGCTAAGGGCCGGGACCTTTCTGTGCATATTGCACATATTTCGTCCGCACAACGATGCACTTCGCACGATGACGGTCTAGCGCCGTCAGGCTAGGCTTTGCCAGGCACGCACCAAAGGGAGGCACGACCGTGCCGGCACGGTAGGCGAACAGCAAAGGAAGGACCACGGGGTATGACGACCGCGACCACTGAAGCGCCCATGACGGGGATCGAATCAACGCTTAGCGACACCGAGCGAGCAGCCCTCCTCGGCGTCAGCCCATCGAAGGAAGAGATCCTGAATCGGGTGGAGACAGAGCAGGTCAAGTTCGTCGATCTCCAGTTCACCGATGTCATGGGGATGGTCAAGAGCGTGACGATCCCTTCCGGTCTCCTCGGCCATGTGATCGACGGCGGCCAATGGATCGATGGCTCTTCGATCGCCGGCTTCATGCGGATCGCGGAATCCGACATGTATTTGATGCCGGACCTCTCCACCTTCTCGATCATCCCGTGGACCCGGGGCGACTTCACCACCGCCCGTGTCATTTGCTGGGTCTACCTCCCTACCGGCGAACCGTTTCCCGGCGATCCGCGGGGCGTCTTGCTGCGGCAGCTTCAGCGATTGGCCAAGCTCGGGTATACCTACAAAACCGGGCCGGAGCTCGAGTTTTTCCTCTTTCAGAAGCAGGGCGATGACGTGGTGGCGCTACCGCATGACCGGGCCGGCTACTTCGACTTTTCAACTGATCTCGCCTATACCGTGCGGAAAGAGATGTCCACGGCGCTCAGTGAAATGGGGATCGATGTCGAGGCCAGCCACCACGAGGTCGCGATCGGCCAGCACGAGATCGATTTCGAGTATGGCGACCCATTGACCACGGCCGACCGGGCGATCACCTTCAAGTACGTGCTGAAGGCGACCGCCCAACAGCGCGGCCTGCACGCCACCTTTATGCCCAAGCCGCTCGAAGGCATTAACGGCTCCGGCATGCATGTCCACCAGAGCTTCGGCTTCCTGAATGAAAAAGGCAATGCTTTCGTCGATGAGGCGGACGCCTACGGCCTGTCGAAGATCGCCAAGTCGTTCATCGCCGGGCAGTTGAAGCATGCCCGCGGTCTCTGTAGCGTCATCGCGCCGCTAGTCAACTCCTACCGCCGTTTGGTGCCCGGCTTCGAGGCTCCGGTCTACGTTGCCTGGGCCCGCACTAACCGCTCCGCCCTGATCCGGGTGCCAGCGATCCGGGGCGGCCACACTGCCGCCACCCGGATCGAGCTCCGCTGCCCGGACCCCTCCTGCAACCCGTACCTAGCCTTCGCCGCGATGCTCGCGGCCGGGATCGATGGAATCGAGAACGACGTGCCGCTGCCGGAGCCGGTCGAGGAGAACCTCTATCACTTCACGGATGAGGACCTCAAGCGCCGCAACATCCCGACCCTGCCCGCGACGCTGGGCGAAGCGGTAGCCGAAACCGCCGCCGACCCCGTCATCGTGGAGGCGCTGGGAAGCCACGTCGCCGACCGCCTGGGCGAGGCCCAACTCACCGACTGGAACGCCTTCCGGC
>JACCYK010000499.1 GCA_013696525.1 Chloroflexia bacterium | reverse complement strand
CCGCCGGCGCGGCGCTGGCGACGACCCCGTTCCTCTTCACGGGGCAGGCCAACGCCCAGGACATTCCCACTGTCGACCGCAACCGGACGCTCATCCTGCGCTGGGGTGGGGTCGAGGGCCGCCACGTCGATGCCGAGCTCTGGAACGGCTACGCCATCGGCGCCAACCACCAGAACGGCTTGGTCCTGATGTACGAGCCGCTGGCCTTCTACAGCGCCTTCGCCGACGAGACGATCCCCTGGCTGGCCGAGAGCTGGGAGTTCTCCGACGACCTGCTGGAGCTGCGAATCAAGCTCCGGGAAGGGATTACCTGGAGCGACGGCGAAGCGTTCGACGCCGAGGACGTGGCGTTCACCCTCAACAGCCTGGTCGAGCTTGGCCCACAGGTCCGTTGGGGTGTCGATGTCGAGCAGTTCGTCGAGTCGGCGGAAGCCGTCGGCGAGTATGAGGCGGTGGTCACCTTCAAGGTTCCCTCTCCTCGCTTCTTCTACTTCATGACCTACAAATACGACATCGGCCTCTACATCGTGCCCCAGCACATCTACGAGGGGCAGGACTGGACCAGCTTCACCGCCTTTGACGTTGAACAGGGTTGGCCGGTCACGACCGGCCCCTGGCGGGTCGTCTTCTCCTCACAAGAGCAGAAAGTCCTGGACCGGGCCGAGAGCTGGTGGGCGGTCGAGCAGGGTCTGGTCGAGGCAATGCCGGCGGTCGAGCGGGTCATCTATCTGCCCTTCACCCAGGAGACGCAAGTCGCCCAGCAGGTCATCAGCAACCAGATCGACGCTTCGCTCGACCTGCGGCCATTGACGATGGAAACCATCCTGGCCCAGAACCCGGCGGTGATCACGCACACTTTGACCGAGTCTCCCTTCGGCTACGTGGACTGGTGGCCAACCTCACTGTATGTCAACAACGAAATCGAGCCGTTCAGCGACCCCAACGTCCGCTGGGCGCTCAGCTACTTCATCAACCGCGAGCAGATC
Organism: Chloroflexia bacterium; assembly: GCA_013696525.1. GTDB lineage: Bacteria > Chloroflexota > Chloroflexia > Thermomicrobiales > UBA6265 > JACCYK01. The sequence continues at coordinate 2,446 of JACCYK010000499.1, read as the reverse complement.
ATCGACGTGGCGCTGGCCGGGGCCGGCAGCTCGGCCCCGCTGCCGATGCCGACCTATCCCGGCCTGATCCCCTTCTTCGAGGAAGTGGCCGATCTACTCGAAGAGTACCCAACCCTGGAGCATAACCCGGAGAAGGGCAACGCTTTGCTCGAAGAATCGGGCTGGACCAAGGACGGCGAGGGGATGTGGGCCAAGGACGGCACTCCGCTGGCGGTGACGATCGAAAGCTTCAACGTGATGTCTGACATCGGGCCGGTGGTCGCCGAACAGCTCCGGCTCCAAGGTATCCAGGCCGAGTTCGCGATTCCCCCGGATTTCCTCAGCCGCTTTGAGCAAGGTGACTACAGCGCCGCCCTCTTCGGCCACGGTGGCAGCGTCAGCGCCGATCCCTACTACACCTTGCGGCTCTATCAATCACGGACCCTGGCCGTCCCCGGCGGCCACCTGGTCAACTTCTCGAAGTGGCAGAACGCCGAGTACGACGAGATCGTCGATGAGATGGCGGTGACGCCCCCGGAAGATCAGGCGGCCCTGCTCGACCAGTTCCGGCGCACGATGGAAATCTGGCTGCCCGAGCTGCCCGACATCCAGATCCAAGAGTGGTATCACCGGATCCCGATGAACACGACCTACTGGCAGGGCTGGCCGACCGAGGAGGACCCGTACGTCAACGGCGCCTTCTGGCACCTCACCTTCCAGCTCATCCTCAACCGGTTGACCGCGGCCCAGTAGGCGCCGTTCGCCTGGCTCGGTACGGCCGGCTCATCCGAGCCGGCCGCCACCGGCGATCGCGAACCCGGCGCAACGCCGCGATGCCCGCACGGATCAGTCGGAAACCGTACCATTCACCCGGAGTCACATCATGCATCGCGAATATGTGATCAAACGCCTGCTCTTGTTCTTCGCGGTGATCTGGGCGGCGGCCACCCTGAACTTTTTCATGCCCCGGCTCTCGGACCAGAACGCGATCCGTGAAAAGCTGCTCCAGCAATCGGTCTCCGGCGGCTACGTCCATTCCGGGATGGATGCGATGGTGGCCGAGTATGAGAAGAAATTCGGCCTCGATAAGCCGCTCTGGCAGCAATATTTCATCTATCTGGGCGATGTCGCCAGGCTGGACTTTGGCCAGTCGATCGCCAACTATCCACGCACCGTGATGAGCATGATGCAGGACGCCCTGCCCTGGACCATCGGCCTGCTGACGATGACGACGGTGCTTGGCTTTACGATCGGGACGATCCTCGGCGCCTTGCTCGCCTGGCCGCGGGCGCCGAAGTTCATCCAGTTCCTCTTCCCGCCCCTGCTCTCCCTATCGGCGATCCCGTTTTTCCTCCTCGGTCTGTTGCTCCTCTATTTCCTGGCCTTTCAGAACCCGATCTTTCCCCTCTTCGGCGGCTACACGCCGGGCACCTTTCCCGGCTTCAACCTCTCGTTCGCCCTGGACGTGGCCAAGCACTCGGTGCTGCCCGCCCTTTCCATCCTGCTGGCCTCGCTCGGCTCCTGGGCGCTCGGCATGCGGGGCATGGTGGTGACGATCGAGGGGGAGGACTACATGACCTTCGCCGAGGCCGCCGGCCTCAAGAACAAGACCCTCTTCTTCGGTTACGCGATGCGCAATGCGCTGCTGCCACAGGCCACCGCTCTCGGGTTGTCGCTGGGCACGGTCCTCTCCGGCGCTTTGTTGGTCGAGGTGATCTTCTCCTACCCCGGCATCGGCTCGGTCCTCTATCACTCGATCCGGCAGTTCGATTACTTCGTGATCCAGGGCATCGTCTTCACGATCGTGCTGGGGGTGACGCTGGCGACGCTGATCCTCGACTTCATCTACCCCCTGCTCGATCCCCGTATCTCCTACAGCCGGTCCTGACGAAAGGGAGCGATGATGCTCAACTACCTCCGGCGCAACATCAGCCTCCTCGTCGGCGTCCTCTTGATCGCGTCGTTGCTCCTCTTTGCCCTGGTCGGCCGCCTCGTCTGGGACGTCGACCTGGCCAGCCCGCTGGCGGCGCCGGCCAACCAGCCGCCGACGGCGGAGCATCCGCTGGGCACCGACCGCCAGGGCCGGGACCTGCTGGCGGTGATGATCGAAGCCACCCCCTCGACCCTCTACATCGGGCTGCTGGCCGGGTTCATCGGCGTCGCGATCGGCACCGCCCTCGCTCTCTTCGGCGCCTACTTCGGGGGCGGCGTCGACACCGCGATCCGCGGTGTCGTCGATGTCGGGCTCACCTTGCCCCCATTGCTAATCCTGATCCTGGTCGCGATCTCGGTCCAGGGCGGGCTCAACGTCAGTCAAATGGCCCTGGTCGTGGCCTCGCTGTCGTGGCTCTGGCCGGCCCGCACGATCCGCTCCCAGGTGCTGACGATCAAGGAGCGGGCCTATATCCAGGTGGCGCGCCTCTCCGGGGCCGGCCCCTTGCGGATCATCTTCACCGAGATCCTGCCC
>JACCYK010000487.1 GCA_013696525.1 Chloroflexia bacterium | reverse complement strand
GGAGTGGGGCACATGCCGCGGTCACGCGAGAAGACGGTGCTGCGGGTGACGGTGATCGGCCTTGGCCGCTTTGGCCGGAGCGTGGCCCGCGCCCTCTACGACATCGGCTACGAGGTGACGGCGATCGACCTCGATGAGCGGCGGGTGGAGGAGGCGAGCGAATTCGTCTCGCTCGCCACCCAGGGCGACGGCACCGACGAGGAGCTTCTGCGCTCGCTCCAGGTGGAGCGCTCCGATGTCGGCATCGTCGCCCAGGGGAGCCAGATCGAGACCAGCGTCCTGGCGCCGCTGGTCCTCAAGCGGCTCGGCGTCCCGTTCGTGGTGGCGAAGGCGACGAGCGAGCTGCATGGCGAGGTGCTGCGCCGGGTGGGCGCCGATCGGGTGATCTTCCCCGAGCGCGATGCCGGGGTGCGGCTGGCGCACACGCTGGCGGTGCCGCGGGTCGATGACTACCTCTCGCTGTCGCCGACCAGCGGCATCGCCAAGTTCGCGGCGCCGCCGAACCTGATCGGCCGCACGCTGGCGGAGGCGCAGGCCGCGTGCGGCGCCCAGATCAGCGTGGTCGCCCTCAAACGGGGCCGGTTCCTGATCACGACGCCGTCGCTCGAAGAGCGGATTCAGGAGCGGGACGAGCTGGTGGTGATCGGCCCCGACCCGGAGATCGAGGCGTTCGTCGATGTGGAGCGGCCCGAGACGAAGCCGTGAGCAACGCCGGCGCGAAACGGCCCCGCGGGCCCGGCGTCGTCCGCCGGGGCATCCGCAAGCCGATGGTCATCGAGCTGCCGGCGCGGGTGAAACCAGCCGGGCCGCCGAACCCGGGCCGGGCGGCCCAAACCTTCGTCCTTGGCCTGGGGCTGATCATCGGCGCCGGCACCGCCCTCCTGGCCTCACCCTGGACGACCGAGAGCGGCGCCTCGACGCCGGTTGTGGATGCGTTGTTCACCGCGGTCTCGGCGGTCTCGGTGACGGGGCTGGTGTCGGTCGATACCGCCAGCCACTGGAATTTCTGGGGCGAGGCGGTCATCCTGGGGCTGATCCAGATCGGCGGCCTCGGGTTCATGGTCGGGGCCAGCATCATCTTGCTCTTGCTACGGCGGGGGACGACCCGGCTCAGCGACCTGCTGCTGGTGAAGGAGGGGGCGCCGACCGTCTCGCTGCGGGAGGCGGTCCAGCTCTCCCGCCAGATCGTGATCTTCACCTTCAGCGTCGAAGCGGTCGGGGCGGTGCTGCTGACCCTCCGTTTCTGGCAGGACATGCCATTCTCCCAGGCGCTGTGGACCGGCGTCTTCTATGCCGTGGCCGCGTTCTGCAATGCCGGGTTCGATCTCCAAGGCGATTTCGTCTCGCTGATCCCGTATCAGACCGCGATCGAGCTCAATATCGTGGTGATGCTGCTGATCCAGGCGGGGGCGCTGTCGTACGTGGTGCTGGCCGATGCCGCGCGGCGTCGCCGGTGGTCACGGTTCGCGGTCGATACCAAGCTCGTGCTGCTGCTCAACGGCGTGCTGCTCCTCTTTGGCACGATCATTTTTCTCACGGTCGAATGGGAGGGCTCGCTGGCGGCCACGGCTGACGGCTGGAAGCCGCTGGTGGCGCTGTTCCAGAGCGTCTCGGCCCGCACCGCCGGCTTCGCCTCGGTCGATCTGGGCGAGGCGCGGTCGGTGACGCTCTTCATCTGGATGGCGCTGATGTTCATCGGCGGCGCCTCCGGCTCCACCGCCGGCGGGGTGAAGCTGGCGACGATCGCGGTGATCGGGTCCGCCCTGGTCTCGACCCTGAAAGGCGCGGAGGAGACCCAGATCTTTGGCCGCCGGGTGCCGACGCCGTTGGTCTTCCGGGCGATGGCGGTGGTGGCGATCATGTTGCTGGTCCACTTCGCGGCGACCTCGGCCCTGGTCGCCACCCAGGCCTGGTTCCGGGGCGAGGAGGTGACCTTCATCGCCCTGATGTTCGAGACGATGAGCGCCCTGGCCGCGGTCGGCCTCACTACCGGGATCACGCCGACGTTGACGGACGCGGGCAAGCTGATCCTCTGCGTTGTGATGTTCTTCGGCCGGCTGGGGCCGCTGACGGTCGTCTTTGCCCTGCAACGGCGGCAGCGGCCCTCCCGCTTGCGCTTCCCGGCGGCGCCGGTGCGGATCGGGTAGGACGGTGAGCGGCGGCGCTCCGGCCGAAGCCGCGCGCCCACTTTGGACGGGGCCGCGCGCCCGGCCGAATGCGATACTTTGGGCATCTATCGGGGATGGGGCGACCGGATGCCGGGTGCATGACGGGGGAATTGAAACGATGCGGTGACGGCGCTGGACCTATGGAA
>JACCYK010000474.1 GCA_013696525.1 Chloroflexia bacterium | reverse complement strand
GTCGGAGCGCCGCGCGGTCAATCAGCTCGAGCTCGATCCCGAAACCGCGCACGGCGGCCGCCTCGGCCCGGATCATCTCGGCATGGGCCGGGGTACGGGCCAGACGGATGCTCCCGGACAGCACCACCGGCAGCGCCACGCCGGTGGCGGCGGCGAAGGTGGAGACGATCTCGATGCTGAGCCGTGCGACCCGGGTCAAGGTCTGGTCGGCCTGGATGAGCTTGAACAGGCCGGCGGCGCGTGGCGACGATTGCGAGGCCGGAGCAAATTGGTCCAGGGCGACCACCCGGCCGGCGCCGAGGCTGGCGAGATGATACGCCGCGCTCAGGCCGAAGGCGCCCGTGCCGATGACCACGACATCCGCTTCGGTGACCGGTAGCCGGCTACTCATCGTCGCTCCGTGGGGCTGAACGCCGAACCCCTCGGATACTATCGCATCCAGGCGGCCAAGCGAACCCGGGCGACGTATTGCGCTCGGTCCGGTGAACCCCTGATCGAGGCTTCGCGTCATGCTGGCCAGGCCTAAGGTTCGCCGTTGCGGCCCGGCTTGCCGTCACCTACAGTGGCGCGGCTGGACCGCGCGTGCGGGGACCGGAGCCGGGAACGTCGGTGACAGGGAAGGAAGCGCGGTGGATCAGGGCACGGTCCTGGGCGAGACGGAAATCCACGTTCGGACCTCGCTTGACGGGGACGGCGCCGGGCACGACTGGTGGCACGTCGACCGGGTGCGCCGGCTGGCGCGGCGGCTGGCGGCGGCGGAAGCAGCGGACCCGTTCGTGGTCGAGCTGGCCGTCCTGCTGCATGACGTGGCCGATTGGAAGTTTCACGAGGGCGATGGCGAGGTCGGACCGCGCCAGGCGCGGGAGTGGCTCGCCGGGCTCGCCGTCGAACCGCGGGTGATCGATCACGTCACCGAGATTGTCGGCGGGCTGTCATTCAAGGGGGCGCGGGTGCCACGCCCGATGCGCACCATCGAGGGGCGGGTGGTGCAGGATGCCGACCGCCTCGATGCGATCGGCGCGATCGGGGTGGCGCGGGCCTTCGCCTACGGCGGCTGGAAGGGGCAACCCATCTTCGATCCGGGGCTGGCCCCGATCCTCCACGACTCGGCCGCGGCGTACTGGTCCGGGACGACATCGACCGTGACTCACTTCGATGAAAAGTTGCTGCTGTTGAAAGACCTGATGAACACGGACACGGCGCGGCGGCTGGCCGAGGAGCGACACCGCTTCCTGGAGATGTTCTTGGCGCGCTTCCACGCCGAGTGGGATGGAACCGCATAAGCGCACTGGAACGCTCGCCGTGCCCATTGACCGATGAGAGCATCTGATCTGCCAAGGCTCCGCGACACACGCAACCTACCTCGAAACGCCGTGGACATTAGCCCTGACCGTGGTCATCGGGATACGGATGCCGTGGTCTTGAACGATTCGAGGATTTGGTAGGATGTGGACATTGCATCCGACCTTAGGGCTGGGTGGGGATTGAAACAACGCGGACGAGGAGTTCGAGACCCGGATCGTGGTCAAGCCGAACATGGCCGAGGTCCTACGGCGGGAGCTGGCGCGGCCCGGCTGGCGGGGGGAACGGATCGCGGTTGGGACCGCCACCGATGCCTACCAACCGGCCGAGGGACGGTATCAACTGACCCGGCGCGTCCTCGCCGTGATGCGGGATTTTCGGAACCCGCTCTCGCTCATCACCAAATCGACGCTGGTGCTGCGCGACGCCGGCATCCTGGCCTAGCTGGCGCGGCGGGCCGAGGTCCGCGTCTCGTTCACGATCACCACCCTCGATCCCGAATTGTGGCGTCTGATCGAGCCGGGCACGCCGCCGCCGGCCTCCCGGTTGCGGGTGCTGGCCCGGCTCGCCGCGGCCGGGGTGCCGTGTGGGGTCAACATGGCGCCGATCCTGCCCGGCCTGACCGATACCGACGCCGCGATCGTGGCGGTGGCCGCCGCCCGCGATCATCGGGCGACCTCCTTCTGGGCGGCGCCGCTCCGCTTGGCGCCCCTGGTGAAGGAGCATTACTTCGAAATCGTGGCGCGACAGTTCCCCGAGCTCCTGCGTCGGTATCAATGCTCCTATCCTGGCGCCGACGCCCCCGCTGCCTACCGTGAGCAATTGCGGGCGCGGATCGCGGCCATCAAAACGCACTATGATTTCGGCGATAGCGCATCCCGCGACCTGGAGGTAAAGGTCGAGCCGCGCCAGCCGGCGCGACAGCGGCCGGACGAGAGGCAGTTGGCGTTGCCGCTGTAGGCGTGCGGAGCACGCGATTTCGCCCCACTTCGACCAGGTTGCGGACAGAAGCGAGCGGACGGTGCTACCGTTGCGATTCACGCGCGGGACCATGGAACTGACGCCGGGCGGCGAGGGATAGCGAGGATGATGGTGGCGGGCGAAGCGGTGCTGTTTGCCGAGCTGACGCGGGAGCGAATCCGGCGGCTGGCGCCGGGGGCCGTGGTCGTGGTGCCGGTCGGCGCCACCGAGCAGCACGGGCCGCACCTGCCGGTGGGCACCGACACCTTCGCGGTAGGGCACATTGCCTGGGCCGCGGCGCGGGCAGCCGCCGATCGGGCAACCGTGGTGGTCACGCCGACGATGCCGTTCGGTTCGTCCCATCATCACCTGCCGTTCGGCGGCACGATCTCGCTGTCGACGGAGACGTACTACCGGGCGGTGCGGGAGATCGTCGAGTCGTTGATCGGGACCGGGTTTCGCCGCCTCCTGCTGCTGAACGGGCACGGCGGCAACCGGGACATCATCGGCCTGGTGGCGCGTGACCTGTCCCTCATCCATCCGGTGCGGATCGCGGCGGCGTCCTACTGGGAGATTGCCCGGCAGGCGCTGGCCGAGACCGCCTGGTCCCGCACCGGCGATGTCCCCGGCCACGCCGGCGCCTTCGAGTCGTCGGTGGTGCTGGCGTTACGACCGGAGCTTGCGAAGGAAACGCTTCCTCACCGCGACGAGCCCGACGTGGCGCGGTTGCGGCAGCGACCCGGCCTGGTTCGGATTGAGGACCGCGCCAACTGGTCCGCGATCGATGGGTACACGGATAGCCCGGATCGAGCCAGCGGCGACGAGGGACGAGTGTACCTCGATCTGATTATTGCTGCCGTGGCGGATGCGTATGTTGAGCTGGCGGTTGGGCAATCGCCGTCTCGATCGGACTAGCTCGTGGATGCATCCCCGGGCTAAAGACACAACACCCAGAGGGTGCCCGGCTGAAGCCGGCTGTTTCCTTAACAATTGGACGCCCGTGTTGACGAGAATATGATCGAAGAAAGGTTTCAGCATCCTTCAGGATGGTTTGCGAATTCAGCACGGGGATTTGTTCCCGAGCCTATCCGATGAAGACGGCGTGCAAGATGCCATACCGGCGCTATTCACCCGCATGCGCCGGCCGCAAGCGGCCCCCCAAGCGAACGGAGATGTCGTGGCCGGCCCGGCGCACGGCGTCGATCGAGATCGGCGTCACCTGGTCGGTAAACTCCGATTTGGCGCCCGAGATGCTGACGGCGGCAATGACGGCGCCGGTGTGGTCGACGATCGGGGCCGCGATGCAATAGATCCCGAGGTTGGACTCTTCGTCGTCGATGCCGTAGCCGCGGGCCCTGATCCGCGCGATCTCGGCCCGCAACGCCGCTGGCTCGGTCAACGTCCTGTCGGTCTTCCGAACCAGCCGGCGAGACGCCAGGAACCGGTCAAGCTCGCGGTCGTCGAGGGCGGCCATGAGCACCTTGCCCAGCCCCGTGTAGTGCGCATCTTCCCGCTTCCCAATCGAGGCCCAGTAGCGCAGCGGCCGGTCGGGGGCGGCGACCGCGAGATGCACCACGTCACCGTCGTCGAGGATGCCGAGGTTGGCGGTTTGGCCCGTTTCGTCGGCCAGGCGGGCCATGATCGGGCGCGCTTCCGCTTCGAGCGAGGTCGATTGGATGTAGATGCTGCCGACCTCGAAGGCGCGGACGCCGATCCGGACCGATTCGGCCTCGGCCGGCCGTTCCAGGAAGCGACGCTCGACCAGGATCGAAACCAGGCGAATGACGGTCGATTTCGGCAGGCCGGTGCGCTCGGCCAGCCTGGTAATGGTCAGCTCCGGCGTCGCGACATCGAAGGCGTCGAGGATGTCGAGGGCCCGTTCCAAGGCCCGCACCTGGTAGTTGGCGCCGGTGGCGGGCTCAGCGACGGTTGACACGGGCCGCTCCCATGCTTAGGCGATCACGGGCGCCGGGTTGCCGCATCCACCAGCTCTGGCCCGGATGCTCGGTCCGGAACTCGTCGATGGCGCCGGTGTCGGCGACAGTGACGTAGCAGGTGCGGCCATCGGCGCCGCCGAAGGCGACATTGGTGCAGTCCTTGCCGCTGACCGTAACTTCCCGGACCACGTCACCGGTCGGGGAGACCATCGCCACGGTGCCTTTGCTCCAGCGGGCGACGAAGAGGTTGCCCGCGCGGTCGAGCCGCATGCCGTCGAGCGCGAAGTCGGGAAATTCCGTCAGCAGCCGTTTGTTCGTCGGCAGTCCGCCGAGCGGGAGGTCGTATGCCCAGATGCGGCGAGTCGCCGTCTCGTTCAGGTAGAGCAAGCGCCGCTGAACGTCGATCTCGATGCCGTTCGTGGTGCTCATGCCGGCTTCCACGCGGACGAACATCCGGTCGTCACCAATCCGCCAGAACTGGCCGGTGCCTTCGTTCCAGTTGGGGTCGCTGGCGAACAGGGTGTCGTCGATGTCGATAGTG
>JACCYK010000444.1 GCA_013696525.1 Chloroflexia bacterium | reverse complement strand
GGGCAGGCCGGCCCGCCGCCCCCGCCCCACGGGCGCCCGTAATCTGGGATCGCCTTGAATGGCGGCCGGAATCTTGATCGCGGCGGCGCCCCTTGGGGTCCGCCGCGATCATCCCGTCCGGAATCCTCCGCGGCACGCTCAGCCACGCGGCCCCGCGGGCATCTGCTACCATGGCCGCGAATCGATGCCGGTTTGTTCATTCTCGCCAACCCAGGTGACAGTACCGCGATGCCCCAGGTTTCGACTGATTCGTCTGCCGCGGCCGGGACGCTGACCGCACTGGTGATCGAGGACGAGACAACGATCGCGGAGTTTCTCCGCATCGGCCTGTCCTACGAAGGTTGGGACGTCACCGTCGCCGTCGATGGCGCCGCCGGGGTCCGGCTCGCCCTGCGGGAGCCGTTCGATCTGCTCATCCTCGACCTCATGTTCCCCGACCTCGATGGCATTACAGTCTGCCAGCGATTGCGCGCCGCCGGTCACGACGTCCCGATCATCATGCTGACCGCCAAGGGCGAGACCGCCGACCGGGTGGCCGGCCTCGACCATGGCGCCGACGACTACCTAACCAAGCCCTTCAGCTTCGAAGAGCTGCTGGCCCGCATCCGCGCCGTGCGGCGCCGGCGCGGCCGGGCCGAGGAGCCGGTCATCTTCCAGACCGCCGGGCTGGCGCTCGATCCCGAGACGCATGAAGCCAGGCGCGGGGATGAGCTCCTCGATTTGACCCCAACCGAGTTCGCCCTGCTCGAGTTCTTTCTCCGCCATCCACGGCGCGCCTTCAGCCGCGAGACACTCTTCAACCGGGTTTGGGGGTTCGACCATGTCGGCGATACGAACGTCGTCGATGTCCACATCAGCAACCTGCGTGACAAGATCGGCGACGGCTCGAAACGGCTCATCCGCACGATCTACGGCGTTGGCTACAGCTTCCGGCCGGACGACGATGTTCCGCCGTCCTAGTGGCTCGCTCCGGGCCAAGCTAACCCTGCTCTACGTCGGGCTGCTGGCGATCTTGCTGCTCGCGCTCGGCAGTTTCCTCTACCTGGAAACGGAGCGTTTCCTAGAGACCACGACCGTGGTTCGGCTCCGGGCCCAGGCCAAACCTGTTGTCGACGGGTGGTTGGCGATGATGGAAACCGCCACCCTGAACCGTGAGCCCTCGCTTGATCTCGCCAGCACCGCCACCGAGCTCAGCCGGGCCCTCACCTCGCGGGAGACGACCGCGGTCGTCTACGACGCGACGGGGGCGGAGCTGGCCGATGGCCGCCGGCTGCCCGAGGAGCCGCTGCCAGCGCCGGCCGATCCGGCGGCGATCAGCCGGGCCCTGGCCGGGGACAACGAGGTGACGTACACCGTCGAGGTGGCCGGCCAGCGAACGCTCGTCGCCCTCGTCCCACTTCGCCCCGAGCCGGATCAAGACGTCGTCGTCGGCGTGGTTCAGCTCAGCACGCCGCTCGACCTGGTCGACGCCATTCTCTGGCGGCAGCGGGCGATGATCGGGCTGGGGACGCTCGTCACCCTGGTCGCCGGCATCGTGGGCGGGCTCTGGCTGACGACCTCGACCCTCAACCCGCTCGGCCGGATGATCGGCACCTGCCGCCGGATCGCCGCCGGCGATCTGGGACAGCGGGTCAACCTGCCACACCGCACCGACGAGATCGGCGAGCTGGCCGCCGCCTTCGATGACATGGCCAGCCAGATCGAAACCACCTTTGCCGGGCAACGCCGGTTCATCGCCGATGCCGCGCATGAGCTGCGGACCCCGGTGACCGCCCTCAGCGGCTCGCTCGAGGTGCTGCTGCGCGGCGCCCAGGACAACCCGGACGCGGCCAATAGCCTGACCCAAGGCATGCATCGCGACCTTGAGCGCCTGCGTCGGATGCTTGAGCAGTTGCTGGACCTGAGCGCGCTCGACGCCGCCGCGACGGTCGATACCGCCACGATCGAGCTCGGCGCGTTCGTCACGAGCTTCACCGGACTGGCACGAACCCTCGCCCACGAACGCGAGCTCCGAATCGAGCCCGGCCCCGCGGTGACGCTACTGGCCGATCCCGACCGGCTGGAGCGGGCCCTGGCGAATCTGGTCGATAACGCGGCCCAGCACACGGCGGCGGGCGGCGCCATCCGGCTTGGGTGGCAAACCGGCCCGGGCACGGTCGATATCTGGGTGGCGGATGACGGTGAGGGCATTTCCCCGGCCGACGTGCCGCACCTGTTCGATCCCTTCTACCGCGGCGACCGCTCGCGCTCGCGACGGCGCGGCGGCACCGGGCTAGGA
>JACCYK010000429.1 GCA_013696525.1 Chloroflexia bacterium | reverse complement strand
CGCTCGTCCACCGGATCCCGTTGTCGTTGCTGGGGCGGCTGCGCCGGCACGGCCCGCCGGCCCTGATCGGCCTGGCCCTGGCGGCGCTCGCCCTCTCCCTTCGGCTGGCCCCGGCCCCGGTGATCGCGGCGATTCCAATCACCTTTGGACTGCTGATCGCCTGGCCGATGTCGTACACGCTGACCACCGAGGGCATCATGGCCGGGCGCACGCCGTTGCGCCGCTGGACCGAGCTCGGCGGCGTCACCCGGCGCCGGGGCGGCGTCCGCCTGCAAGGGGTGGCGGGAGCGCGAGGCATGACCGTCTGGCTTTCCGGCTCCCGCGACGACGACGACACGGTCTTCCTACTGCGGCAGTTGGTGCGCGGCGCCTACCAGGGCAGCGTGGGGCGGGAGCTCTCCGCCCCGGACGCCGACGGCCGCCCCGCCGCCTTGGCCGCGGCCGCGGCCGCGCTCGATCAGGTCCGTGCGGTCGGCAGCTAGCGCCAGCGAGCCCGTTTGCCGGACCGGCGCTGTCGGCGAGCCCCTCGGGACCAGTGTTCCTGCCGGATCAACCGCCGCGGAAGTCGCGGAAGGACTCGCGCAGGTCGCCAATGAGCAGGTCCGGCTCCTCCATGGCGGGGAAATGGCCGCCCCGGTCGAACTCGGTCCAGCGCACGATGTTGTGGTTCCGTTCGGCCAGACGCCGGATCGGGACGAAGATGTCGCGGGGGAAGACCGCGACCGCGGTCGGCACCGGCGATGGCGGCTCCGGCGTGCCCCAAAGCTCGACCGCCTGGTTGGCATCGGGACCCTGCCCATCCTCGTTCACCGGCTGCTCACCCGTTGATTCCCACGTCCCCGGACCCTCGTCACCCGTCGCGTCCCACGTTCCCAGACCCTCCTGGTAGTAGCGGGCTGAAGAGCCGGCGGTGCGGGTGAACCAGTAGATCGAAACGTTGGTGAGCAGGGCGTCGCGATTGACGGCATCCTCGGGAACTTCGGTCGAGTCGGTCCACTGCTTGAACCCGTCCGCGATCCAGGCCAGTTGGAAGACCGGCGAATCGGTCAGCCCGTAGGCGATCAATTGTGGCCGGGTGCTCTGGATCGCCGCGTACCCACCAAGCTCATATTCGTATCGGTAGGCGGCTTCGACACCGCGCTGCTCGGCCTCGACCGCGAAGTCCGCGGTCTCGGCGGTCACGCCCGCGGAGAAGACCTGGTTGAGGTGGAGAGCGGCCAGGTGATCCGGGGCGGCGAGCCCGAGCTCGCGCGAAACCAACGCCCCATAATCGCCGCCGTGGGCGACATACCGGTCATACCCCAGCCGCCGCATCAGCTCGGCCCAGGCCCGGGCGACGCGGGCCACGCTCCAGCCGGTCTCCCGCGTGGGGCCGGAAAAGCCGAACCCCGGCGGTGACGGGATCACGACGTGGAACGCGTCGGCCGGGTCGCCGCCATGCGCCCGGGGGTCGGTGAGGGGACCGATCAGATCAAGGAACTCGACGATCGAGCCCGGCCAGCCGTGAGTCAGGATCAGCGGCAAGGCGTTCGCCTCGGGTGAGCGGACGTGCAGGAAGTGAACCTCGTGCCCGTCGAGCGCGGTGGTGAACTGCGGCAGCTCGTTGAGCCGCGCCTCTGCCGCCCGCCAGTCATACCCTGTCCGCCAGTACTTGGCCAGCTCGCGCAAGTAGCCAACCGGGATGCCAAGGCTCCAGCCGACCCCCGGCGGCTCGTCCGGCCAGCGGGCGGCGGCGAGCCTGGCGTGCAGGCCGTCCAGCTCCGCTTGCGGAATCGCGATCCGGTAGGGGCGAATCTCGGTGTTGGTCTCCATTCGTCGAACCTCCATCACTCAATCGATCCGAATTTAACTGTACGAGATCAATAGGTACGATTCGTTCCTAATTAGATGGTATCGTTCACTCCATGTTGGAAACCTCGGCGCGACTACTGCGCCTCTTATCACTGCTGCAGACACGACGCGACTGGACCGGCGCCGAGCTGGCCGAACGCCTCGGCGTCAGCGGGCGGACGGTGCGCAACGACGTGGAGCGGCTGCGCACCCTCGGCTATCCGGTGCATGCCACCCGCGGCGCCACGGGCGGCTATCGGCTCGGGGCCGGCGCCGCCTTGCCGCCCCTCCTGCTCGACGACGAGGAGGCGATCGCGGTCGCGATCGGGCTGCGCACCGCCGCCGGCGGCACGGTAGCCGGGATCGAGGACGCCTCGTACCGGACGCTCGCCAAGCTCGAGCAGGTGCTTCCCGCGCGGTTGCGGCACCGCGTCAACATCCTGCAATCGGCGATGGCGCCGCTGCCCGGCGCCCGGCCGGCCGTGGACCCCGCCACCCTGATGGCCATCGCCACCGCGGTCCGCGAGCAGCACCGGCTCCGCTTTGGCTACCGCAACCATGACGGCATGACCAGCAGCCGGGAAACGGAGCCGCACTGGCTCGCCCACACCGGGCACCGCTGGCACCTCGTCGCCTGGGACGTCGACCACGCCGATTGGCGCACGTTCCGGGTGGACCGGATCACGCCCCGCGTGCCCACCGGGCCGCGATTCACCCCACGCCAGCCGCCGCTTGGGGACGTGGCGGACTACCTCGCCCGGAGCATCGACGCCGGGCCGATGCGATACCGGGCCACCGTCCGGGTCCACGCCCCGGCGGCGACAATCGCCCCGTGGCTGCCGCCCAGCGTCCAGGTCTCACCAACCGACGACGAATCGTGCCTGGTCGCGGCCGGCTCCGACACGCCGCACATGCTGGCGGTCTACCTGGGGATGCTCGACGTCGATTTCGACGTTACCGGCCCGCCGGAGCTGGTCGAGCAGCTGCGACGGCTCGCCGACCGTTACCTCCGCGCAATCACCCCGCGCCCCGCCTAAGCACCATGGATCGGTCGCCGGCCGCGCCGCCAGTTGCCCGCGAGACGGAGGCGAATTGTGCGAACATTGGCAGCCGGATACTCGTCTGACGTCAGCCGCGCCCGGAGGAGGTCATGATATGAGCCGAATGCTTGCCGCTACCATGATCGTTGCCGTTGCCATCGTCGCCGTGGCCGGCGCCAGCCGCGCTTCCGGCCGGTCATTGCAGGAAGCGACGCCGGCCGCCGCCGACTGCGTCGCCACCTCCGAAACGGAGAACGAGGCGATCGTCGCCCGCTGGTACGACGAGGCGCTCAACGGTCACGATGCCTCCGTCCTCGATGACATTCTGGCGGCGGAGGTCGATCACGAGGCCGGCGCCTTCCCCGAGGAGCCCGGCCCCCGCTTCATCATCGAGGCGCTCCTCGTGGGCTTCCCCGATGTCATTTACACCACCGATGACTACATCAGCAGTGAGAACGATGTCGTCGTCCGGTGGAGCGCCACCGGCACCCACACCGGCGAGTTCCAGGGCCATCCGCCGACCGGCAAGACGGCAACCTGGACCGGGATCAACATCTTTACGCTCGACTGCGGCCGGATCGCCGCCATCATCACCGAGCTCGACGCGATGAGCCGCGCCCAGCAGCTCGGCCTCCTGCCCGCCGCGGACGCGGCGGCCACCCCGACTCCGAGCGGCTAGCAGCGCCGGTGCCCGCCGCGATCGCGGTTGTGGCATCGTCAAGCCCACGCGCCGCTACGTCATGACGACTGACGCCGCCGGCGACGTGATATCCGATCGGTTCGGGGCCGTCGCCGGCCGGAGGCGAACGGTGGCGCCCCCAAACGACGGCACATGGTCGGCAAGGGCCCGGAGAATGTCGTCCGCGATGGCCTCCGATTCGGCAATCGTCAGATTCGGGTCGACCCCCACATCCAGCTCGGCACGGACCTTATGACCGACCCACCGCGCCTTGGCGTCCTGCACCGCGCGCACGCCCGCGGCGTGCAGCGGGGCGTGCTCGATCTCGGCCAGGATCTCCGGCTCGATCCCGTCCAGGAGCCGCCGGAAGACAGCGCCGCTGTTCCCTTTCAGAATGATCAGGATCGTGATCGTGATCAGGAGGCCGATGATCGGGTCGAGGATCGGCACGCCGATCAGGACGCCAACGACGGCGCCGAGGACCGCGAGGGAAGTGAAGCCGTCAATCCGGGCGTGCTGGCCATCGGCGATGAGCGCCGCCGAGCCAATCTGCCGGCCGGTCCGGATCTGGAGGATTGCCACGATCTCGTTGCCGACAAAGCCGATCAGGGCGGCCAGGGTCACCCATGGCAGGTGCGTGATCGGCTCCGGGTCCAACAGCTTGCGAACCGACTCCCACCCGGCGACCGCGGCCGAAATGGCGATCGTGAGCAGGACGACGACCCCGGCCACGTCCTCGACCCGGCCGAACCCGTAGCTAAACTGCCGGCTACGGACGCGACGCTGGAGGGCGAAAGCAATCAGCAGGGGAATCGAGTTGGCGCCGTCGCCCAGGTTGTGAACGGTATCGGCGAAGAGCGCGGTCGAGCCTGAATAGTAGACGATGACAATCTGGATCGCCGTGGTGATCGCCAGGCTGACCAGCGCCCATTTGGTAGCCCAGAAGCCGCGCTCATGGGTCTCCATGACGTCGTCGACCTTCTCATGCATGTCATGGGAATGGGCGAACGTGCCTTTGATCCAACCAAGAACGCCGCTGCCATGGTCATGCCCATGGCCGTGGCTATGCTCATGCGGCCCGTGATCGTGGGCATGAGCCGGGTCGGCATCCGCCTGACCATGCTCGTGCCGGTCTCCCCCGTGAGCATGCGCATGGTCAGGCTCCCCATGCGGGTGGGCATGATCGGCATCGGCATGGTCATGCGGATGATCGTGTTGATCGTCCAGGGCGCCGCCGCCCGCCCCACCTGGGGTTGCCGACGCCGAGCGCTCAGACTGCGTGGCTCGCGATGCTCGCGGCATCTTGACGCCTCCTCACCGAATAAACGAGTCCAGGGCGCGCTTGAGGCGCTCCCACTCCTCGTCCGCCATGCCGTTGGTCGCGGCGCCGCGCAAACAGGACTCGACGTGATCCTCAAGGACCAGCTTCGCGGCCCGGTCAATCGCGGCCCGCACGGCGGCGAGCTGGATCAGCACCTCCGGGCAGGGACGGCCTTCCTCCACCATGCGTTTGATCGAGCTGACATGGCCGGCGGTCCGGGCGAGCTGATCGGCAACGATTTTCGTCTGCCGATGCGGATGGGCTGGGTGACTCTGATCGACCATGGCAGTATCCCCCTCTAGGGGATACTGTACCACGTCGTTACTTCGTCTGGGGAGCATCGATCTTGGCCGCTTGGCCGGCGAGGTGATCGGCGATGTGGCAGGCATCCTTGCCGACGCCGCCATTGACCGCCGAGGTGATCCTGGATTGGAAGGGTAGCCCTAAAAAGTACAGCCCGGGCGCCGCGTCCACCACGCCCCGGTCGTGGATAGGAGCGCCCTCCTTGTCGAAGATGGGGAGCTCGATCCAGCCGTAGCCGGGTCTAAATCCCGTGGCCCAGACCACGCTTGCCACCTCCACGACCCGCCCGCCGGCAAGCTCGGGCTTCCCATCGGCCACGCTCGCGGCCCTGGGCACACGCTCGGGCTTCCCGTTCCCACCCGGCCGGGGGATCGGAGCATGGGCCAACCTCGTCGTTCATGAACGCGTCGGTGTGGCCGTACCCTTCACGTGGCCACGGTCATAGCGGCTTCAGCACGCCCGCTTGAGCCGTGACCCGGCTCTGGATGAAAGCTCGTGGTGACCGCGCTCCTGCCGGTGCGGCCTGGATCAGCCCCAGCACACGTTCGGCGACGGGCAGTGCGAGCTTGCCAGCGCCGTCGTTTACGGCTGGAGGATCTCGTCCACCGTGACGAACGCGAACCCCTGTGCGGCAAGCCCTTCGATCAGGCCCGGCAAGGCATCATAGTCAGCGCCCTGAGCGCCAACGTGCAGCAGAATGATGTCGCCGTCCGCCATGTTCGTCGTGCAGTACGCAACGATATCCTCGGCGGACCATCCCTTCCAGGCGTACGACTCGCAGCTCCACATCACCATTGCCGGATAGCCGGCGGCGGCGAGATCGGCGAGGACGCCGGCGTCGTAATCGCCATACGCGGGCCGAAAATAGGGCCGCACGTTGTAGCCGCTGATCTCCTGGATCGCGGCCTCGGTCCGTTCCAGCTCCGAAATCCGGTCCGCGCTGGACATCGGTTGCCACATTGTCGCGACCGCGGGATCGGCGGCGGTCGAGCGCCCGGTCCACGACTGATGGCTCCAGGTGTGATTGAAGATCATATGGCCCTCGGCGACCATCCGTCGCACCAGGTCCGGGTTGGCGGAGGCCCACTGGCCGGTGACGCCAAAGCTGGCCCGAATGCCATAGTC
>JACCYK010000402.1 GCA_013696525.1 Chloroflexia bacterium | reverse complement strand
CCCGATAGCCCTTGGCCTTCATCGGCTCGACAGAAAGGACCCGCGAGTTGGCCCGCACCGGCAAGCGGAAGCGATCAACGTAGCGCTCGAAGTAGGCGATGACCTCGTCGCGTGGCATGAAGCCATCGGGGTCAGGGCCGTCGTAGCTGGCGCCGGGCATCCTCAGCGCCCAATTCGGCGTGACCAGGGTGAATGAATCCCAGCGCTCGTCGCGCCAGACGTTGGCCGCTCGCGCCGCCTGTTCCAAGACGATGTGCTCATGCCCCTGTTGGCACAGGTGGTAGCTCGTCGCGAGGCCCGCCTGGCCGCCGCCGACGATGGCGGTTTCGATCTGTTCCACCGGATCAGTCTCCTTCGAGAAGATGAATCGGCTGCGAACGTCTCACCTTGCTTGGACCAACGCCAGCGTTCGCACTGGCAGATCGCCGCGCCCCGGTCAGAGCGGCGCGGGCATTGGCACGGCGCCAAGTTGTTGCAGCAGGCCGAGGTCGTCCGTGGTGGTCCAGCATTCGACGGCTTTGCCATTGGCGATGCGGTCAATGTCGGTGCCCGCCAGCCGGACCGGCTTGTTCGTGGCGGCAATGCCGTGGAACTCGCCTTGGTGGGTGCCGGTGGCGGTCCACCGGGTCACGACCCGATCGCCGTCGGCGATTTGATCCTCGATGGTGAAGTGAATGTCAGGGAACGCCTGATACAGGGTCGAGAAGAGTTGCCCGGCACCGTCCCGGCCGTGAATGTCTTCGCCCGGCGTATGGATCACGAAGTCGCTGGCGACATACTGATCCAGGAGGTCGAATTTCCGCTGGTTCCAAATCTCCTCGACGGCGCGGCGCATAAGCTCCTTGTTCTGGTCGGACACGGTTGCTCTCCTTTGCTGATGCATTCCGGTCATCTCCAGCGGATGAATCCGGTCATCCTCAGCGTAGGAGGGCCATGGGAAGGGGTCATGCCCCGAACGGGGTATGTCGGTGGGGTATTTCTCGAGAACGGGAACGTCGGTGGGCCGACCGCTAGGAGAGTAAATCGAGCGCTCTGGCTTTCGCTGCCGCTTCGGTGCGATTGGCGGCGCCCAACTTGCCAAAGATGCTGCTGGTGTGCTTCTTGACTGTCTCGGCCGCGATGCTTAAGTCAGCGGCGATCTCGCGGTTGGTGAGCCCGGCGGCCATCAGGGCCAAGACTTCTTGCTCGCGATCGCTCAGCGGTTCGGCGAGCGTTGCCTGGTCCGGGCCGCTGCCAGCGAGGCCGTCTCCGGCAGCGGCCAGCAGCCGGGTCACGTACCCTGGCAGAACCTTCCGGCGACGAGCCTCGTGCAGCAATTGGATTACCGGTTGGCCGTAATCAATGAAGAGCCGAACATAGCCCTCTGGCTCGGCCAGCCGCAGTGAGCGCTCGAAGGAGATCATGGCACCGGTCCGGTCGCCTGCCCGCCAGTGCGCCATCGCGTGCAGGGTTAGCGCTTCGATTTCGACACCCATCCGACCTTCGGCCTGGGCGGCACGCGACAACTGATCGAGGATCACCAGCGCCTGGCTCCGTGATTGGTCATCCCCTTTGACGATCAAGACATGAGCCAGGGCGAGACATTCCACCTCAGGTTCGGGGTGCTCATCAAGAGCGCCACGTTCGAGCGCCCTCGTCGCCCAATCGACCGCGGTGCGGAGCCGATCCTGGGCGAGCCAGATTTGGAGCTGGAAGCGGTCGAAGCGACCGGCCCAATCCGGAAATGGGGCTCGCTCCAGCAGCGGCCGCGCCCGCTCCAGATACGCCGCCGCCGATTCGATGTCGCCTTCCGTCAGCTTCACGCGGCCGGCCATCAGGTAGCCGGCGATCATCGCTCGGGCGTCACCGCCCAACTCGGCCCGTTCCAAACCGCGGACGAGGTGGTCCCAGGCGGCCGCTACCGCGTTGTGCTCATAGAGCAGCTCGCCCATTCGCAGGTAGACCCAGCCGATGGCCGGAAGCTCCAGGCGACCCCAATTCTCCCGTTCCTGAACAGCGGCCAACGCCTTTTGCCAATACCCGGTAGCGCCCCGGAGCCGGCCTTGCCGCAAGTCGAGGTCGGCAAGGGCACCGTAGAAATGCGCTTCCTCGACGCGGACCCCGGGGGCATGGGTGAAGTCAAGCACGTTCAGGTAGCTTGCCTTTGCCTCGTCCCACCGCCCATTTTGGCGGTAGCTATCGCCCAGCGCGCCATACACCAACGGGCGAAAGCCGAGATCCTCGTTCGGGAGATCTCGCAGCGCCTGGGCGGCGAAACCCTCGGCCCGGGGCAGATCGTTTTGCATACAGGCGATGGCGCAACGAATGGCGGCCACCTTTGCCATCTGCCAGCGGGCGTCCTCGCCCTCGGCATGCACGAGCTGCCGCTCGACATCGTCGACGCACCGCTCGCAGGCCGCGAAGTCGCCAGTAAAGGCCAGGAGGCCGGCTCGAAAGAGGTTGAGTGCCGGATGGGCGGCGTGCCAGGCCGCCGGGAGCGAGTCGAGCCAGCGTTGCATGTCCCGAAACTCGCCGCTTTGCAGCATGAGGTTCGCATAGCGGTCGACGATTTGGACCCCGAGGTGAAGATCGTCGCCCGCTACCGCGTGCTGGAAGGCCGGTTCCGCCAAGTCCCGCGCCAGGTACCAACCGGCTGCCTGGCGATGAAGCTGGGCAACCTCAGCCGGATAGCGCCGGCGCAGCTCCTCGCGCAGGAAGTCGGCAAAGAGCCGGTGATAGCGAAACCATGTCCGGTCGTCATCAAGGGAGACGAGGAAGAGATTTTCCCGTTCCAGGAGCTCCAACATCGCTTGGCCACCCTCGCACCCGATAGTGGCATCGCAGAGTGAGCCGCACAGGCGATCGAGGATGCTGGACCGCAGCAAGAATCGTTGCAGGTCGTCCGGCAGGTGATTGAGGACGTCTTCACTGAGGTAATCAGCGATGAAGCGATGCCGGCCACTGACATTGAGCGGATCAGCCGCCTCGCGATGACGGCGCAGCGTGAGCGACAGCAGTTGGAGACCCGCGATCCAGCCTTCGAGTTGGGCGTGCAGCGGGGCGATCTCATCTTGGCTAAGGTCGAGCCCCATCAGGCGATTCATGAATTCTCTGGCCTCGTCCGCCAAGAAGTGGAGATCCCGCGTGCGGAGCTCCAACAACTCGTGTCGCGCCCGATAGCGGGCCAGCGGCAGCGGCGGCTCCCCGCGGCCAGCCAGCACAACGTGAAGCGTCGGCGGCAGATGATCGAGGAGGAACGCGAGCCCCTGGTGAATCGATGCGTCCTCGATGAGGTGATAGTCGTCGAGGACAAAGACCGTATGGTCAGGTGCCTCGCTGGCGACGTTGATGAATGCCGCCAGGACGGCAGCGCGGTCCGGCGCCATCGCGCCCAGGAGCAGACCCAACGGGCTTTCGCTGACCGCTGGTTGAACCGCGGCCCACGCCGTTAGCAGGTAGCGGAAGAAGCGGTCCGGGTCGTTGTCTTCCGCGCTGATCGATAGCCAGGCGATAGGGAAGCGGCTGGCGTGCGCCCACTCGGCAAGCAGCGTCGTCTTGCCATAACCGGCGGGGGTGGCGATCAGAACGAGCTTGCAATCACGGACTCCCCGCTCAAGGGCATCAACCAGTCGGGCGCGACGCACCAAATGCCGCGTCAGGGGCGGCATCCGCAGCTTGGTGGCGAGCAAGGAGGAATCCATCTGGCCAATACCGCCTTGTGGTGACCATCGACGTCACGAACTGTAGCAACATTGGCCGGGACCGTGCCAAGACGTTGCGCCGGCGCCACCGCGTGTCTCGTAACGGGGTCCGGCCGGCTTGGGGGGACAATGGGTTGAGGTCACCAGCGGGTCAGCGCCAGCGGGTCAGCGGTGGGTCAGAGATACGAGCGCCCGGTGGTGATGTAGACCGAGCCTGCAGAGGGGTGGGGGGCGGCGGGCAACGAAAATACAGTTCCGACGAACCTGACACCAAGCCCATCCGCCGTGTTCGTCAGGCTCCACGCACGTCGCCCCGCAACGCGTGCGTCTCGCCTAGCCAACCCTGGTGTCGACCCGGTCCCGAATGAAACCCCGCAGCATCATTCGCCGTTGCCGATCCCGGTGGAAGATGTTCCGGAGCCCTGGCCCCTCGGAACTGTACGGCCACTATATACGTACACCGCCTATCTGTCAAGGGGTTTTGCTTAGCAATTTTTCGGTGCTTCCCTGCCGCGTATGCACTTTAGCAGATTTTGTCCGCAAATGGTGACTCGTCGGCACCGATTCGCGGCGGCTCGCGGTAACAGCGTAGCATAGTATACAGTGGTTGTTTTGCCGTTCACGATAGCGTCTCGAGCTGCGCCAGCACCGCGGGCAAATGCTGCCAGCTCGGCAGGCTGCCGGTCAGCGTGAAGAGCCGCTGGGTTTGGGTCACGACCACGATCGGCACCGCCCCGATGCTCCCGGCCCGCCTAGTCTCGCCGGCCGCCGCCGTGATCTCCGCCCGGAACCGGCCACCACTGTCAATCGCGAAGAGGCGGGCCTGGCCGGCTCGCTCCCGCCGGGCGCTGACGCTGTCGTCACCATAGCGGGTGTCAGCGGCATCGATGTCGTAGCCACGGGCGCGCAGCAGCAAGCGTACCCGCTCCGGGTCCCAGCTTCCCGCGTTGGTCATGGCGCCTCCGGGCGGGCCGCCGCAAAATCGCGATCAAAGACCCGGGCCGCGCGTTCGATGCTGCCGCTGTCGGTCAGGATCAGCCCGAGCTCCCGGTTCTGGTCAAGCGAGGTGGCGGTCATGTTCTGGGAGCCGACGAACAGCTCGCTGCCGTCGACCAGGAACATCTTGGCGTGGATATAGACCTCGCTCAGCAGCCGGATCTGAACCCCCGCCGCCGCCAGCCAAGCGCGGTCCTCCGCGTTGTGGTCGGCGGGGTCGCCCGACATGACCAGCCGGACCGCGACCCCGCGCTCGACGGCGGCCACGATCGCCCCCAGCAGCTCTTCGTCCCGCACCACCTCGGCGTAGATATCGAGCGTGACCCGCGCCCGATTGATGAGCCCCAGTAGCTCGACCCGGCTGTTCGCGGGACTGACGATAAGAGGCCCGGCATCGACCTCGCCGGTGCGGTGCCAATCGGCCTCGAAGATGGCGATGACGGCGGCGACGTCCCCGGGCCGGGTGGTGATCACGCCGAGCTCCCGGTTGCTGGTGAACGCCGAGTAGGTCAGGTTCTGGTTCATGATGATGGCCACCCGGTCATCGACGATGGCGGTCTTGATATGGGTAAAGCGAAAGACGGGATCGCCCCAGCGGACCGCGATCCCGGTCGCTTGGAGGCGACTGAACAGCTCCGGTTGGCCGCCGGCGCCGCCGAAGGGATGCTCCTCCAGGATCACCCGGACCGCGATCCCGCGGGCGGCGGCCGATTCCAGTGCCATGATCGTCTCCTCGTCGCTGAGCAGGTAGACGATGAGAGAAATCGAATCGCGGGCGGCGTCCAGCTCTTCGAGGATCGGCGCCCGGCCGTCCTCCGGCTCGATGAAGATGCCGGCGACCGCGGCGCCAGCGGCCGCTGGCCGCTCGTCGCTCCGGCTGATATGGGGCGCCGGGCGCTCGATCCCACGGAAGACAACCAGGAGCGACAGCACCGCCAGGATCGCCAGCGCCGCCGCCAAGGTCCAGGCCCACCTGGTGCCGCGCGGCCGGCTCGACGGCGGTTGTGGCTGGTCCGGCGGGTGAGCCGGCGCGGAGTCTTCGCTCGTCACCGCCGCCACGCTCCTCCCAGGGTCATCCGAGGCGGTTAGAGCCCGGCGCGATCACGCCAGGCCCGGACGTCCGCCGCATGCGTGTCATAGTGCTCGTGGGTGTAACCTTCTAAGCAGCCGCAGAGACCGAGGGCGGTTGGCTCGTCGCCGGATTGCGCTCGCACATAGGCGACCACCGCCTGATGGGCCTGGTTCATCTCGGCCCACTGCTCGTCCAGCCCGCGATCGGCCCGGAGCGCCGCCTCGCGAGCATTGATCGCATCGAAATCGTAGTCGGGGTCGGGTTCTCCCGCGAGATGGCGCTGGCCGGCCCCCAACGCCTCGCTATCCCAGTAGGCGATGTGGCCCAGGAGATCCTTGATTGACCAGACGCCAACCGCTCCGGATTCCAGCATCCGCTGACGGGGAATTTGGTCAAGCTCGGCGTTGAGACGCTGCCAGCTTCGCTCGATCCGGGCGATGGCCTCGGCGACGGCGGGGCTCGGCGTTGATTCGGGCATCAGATTGGCATCCTTCCTGAGGTGAGAGGGAGGCGGAGATAATCTTCAATCCTCGCCAACCGGAGGGCTCGGCGAATGAGCAAGGGAATCGCCGGGGCGTCGACAATGGCATGGGCGACGGCCGGCGGACCGACGGCCTGGCGATGACCGCGGGCGACGATGTGGCCGCCGGCAGCGGCGGCGAGGTTCTGCACCCACTCGGCGCCGGGTCCGTAGGTGAGGGCGATGATTAGCTCGTCCGTGGTGAAAAACCCCCAGACCGGGGTCTGGTAGGGCCGGCCCGAGGTCCGGCCCCGGTGCTCGATGATCACAAAGGGCGGCATCCCGGCCGCGATCAGGCGGGCGAGCGGGTTCGTCACCCAGCGATT
The DNA here is from genome assembly GCA_013696525.1 of Chloroflexia bacterium. GTDB lineage: Bacteria > Chloroflexota > Chloroflexia > Thermomicrobiales > UBA6265 > JACCYK01. Next base: position 820 of record JACCYK010000402.1, on the reverse strand, counting down.
GAATTCGGCAACTCGTCTTGGGAGCGGCATGGTTCACCCCTCAGCGTTGCAGCACGCCGCCGGCGGTGGCCTCGATGCTGGCCTCAATCTCGGTCGCGGTCGCCGTCAGCAGGTCGCCCGGCATCGTGTGCTTGAGCGCTTGAGTGGCGCCGCCGAGGGCCACGGCGCGGGCGAGGTCGGCGTGGTCGTGGACGTAGCCGGCCAGGAAGCCGCCGGCGAAGGCATCGCCGCCGCCGAGGCGGTCGACCACCTCCACCTCGCGCCAGGCCCCGGTCACCAACTCGTTGTCGGGGCCCATCGCCAGGCAACCTAGGCGGAGCGAGCGGCTGGCCTTCGCCTTCTTACGCGACAGGATCGCGACCGCAACGCCTAGCCGTTCCCTGGTGGTGCGCAGCACGGTCTCGAAGTCGCCGCTGATGCCGAAGAAGGTCCGCAGGCCGCCCCGTGAGGCGAAGAGGATGCTGACGAGGGGCACGATCTCGACGAAGCAGGCTTGGGCGTCGGCCTCCGACCAGAGCTTCGACCGGTAATTGAGATCGAACGCTACCGGCACGCCGGCGGCATTGGCGGTCCGGATCGCGGTCATCGTCTCGGCCCGGCAGCCGTCGCCGAGGGCGGGCGTAATCCCGGAAATATGCAGCGCGCCGGCCCCGGCCAGAATCCGGTCCCAATCGAAGTCGCCCGGCCGCATCCGGGCGAAGGCGGAATCGGCGCGATCGTAGTAGACGGCCGAGGGCCGGGGATCAGACGCCTCCTCAAGGTAGTAGGTCCCGGTCCGGCCCGCCGCTTCGGGCACCCAATTGATCTCGGAGCCATCGAC
>JACCYK010000375.1 GCA_013696525.1 Chloroflexia bacterium | reverse complement strand
TCATGGGACGTCCGCCGCAAGCGGTTGGTCATGCTCCTTGAAGCGGGCAGGCTTACGAATCCTCACGAAGCGTGGCTACCGTCGCGCCGTCGCCACCCTGTTCCCGCGGGGCCAGTTGGTGCGTAGCCACCGCCGGGTGGTTGTTCAAGATATCGCGCACCACCTGTCGGAGGGCGCCAGTCCCCTTGCCATGAATAATACGGACGAAGGGTAGCCCCGATCGGTAGGCGTTCTCCAGATAGCGATCCAGCATCTCTTCGACCTCGGCCGCCCGGTAACCGCGCAGGTCGACCTCAATCGAGACCGGCTCCGAGGCGGCCGGTGTATACACGACCCCACGAGCCGCATCCGTGCTGGCTCGGCCCAATCGCTCCAACGCCGAGAGCGGTTGCCGCATTTTGAGGGCGCCGAGCATGATGTCGGCCTGATCGTCGGCGACCGCGACGACTTCGCCTTCCTGGTCAAGCGAGACGATCCGGACCCGGTCGCCGGCGCGGATTGCCCGCGAGCTGGCGGAGGCCGCGGGCGGCCGGATCCGGGTGCGGCGAAAGTCCCGGACCGTTTCCGCCGCTTGCTCCACTTCGAGCCGTCTGGTATCGACATGCTCCCGCGTCGCGGCAACCATGTCTCGGTCGCGTTGCAGCCGGCGCAGCGTCTCCCGGACCTCGGCCAGCTCCGCTTCGGCCTCGGCCAGCGCCTCCGCTCGCGCTCCCTGCCGCTCCCGCTCCGCCTCCCGCAGCTCGCGCTCCGTGGACCGCCGCAACTGATCGGCGTCCGCGATTGCCGTTTCTGCCCGCGCCACCATGTCGCCAGCGTCGTCCCGCCGCCGGCGAATGTCTTGTAACAGGGCGTCAACCCTGACCTCGTCCGGGTCGAGCAAGGTCGAGGCTTGATCGATGATCGCCTCCGGCATCCCCAGGCGACGGGCGATCGCCAGCGCGTTTGATCGCCCCGGCACCCCGATCATCAAGCGATAGGTCGGCGCCAGGGTCGCCACGTCGAACTCGACGCTCGCGTTCTCCACCCCCGGCGTGGTGTAGGCGTAGGCTTTCACTTCCGAGTAGTGCGTCGTGGCGATCACCAGCGGCCCGCGTTCGAGCAGGGCCGAGATTAGGGCTCGGGCGAGGGCCGATCCTTCCTGCGGGTCCGTCCCGGCGCCAAGCTCATCGAGCAAGACCAGGCTATCCGGGGTGACGTGCCGCAACATGCCAATCACGGTCCGCATATGAGCGGAAAAGGTCGAGAGGCTTTGGGCAATGCTTTGCTCGTCGCCAATATCGGCGAAGATGGCGGGAAAAACAGAAACGACCGAGCGATCGTCGGCGGGGATGAACAGCCCGGTCTGCGCCATCATCGTCAGCAGGCCAATCGTCTTCAGGGCGACCGTTTTGCCGCCGGTGTTCGGCCCGGTAATGAGCAGCACGCGGTACTGCTCACCCAGCTCAACATCGATCGGCACCACGGTTTCGGGATCGAGCAATGGATGCCGCGCCCGGACCAGTGAAATGCGGTGGGTGGGGTGACACTCCGGCAAGTCATCACCGGCGCTGGCGCCGGGCCACAGGTGCGGCCGGTTGGCGCGCAGGTCGAACGCCAGCCGGGCCTTGGCCATCGCCAGATCGATCGCGGCGACCGCTTCCACGGTTTGGTTGAGCTCCGCCGCCCGATCGCCGACCCGGCCGCTGAGGTCGTCGAGGATGCGCTCGATCTCATGCTGTTCGTCGAGCTGCCGTTCGCGCCACTTGTTGTTCAGCTCGACGATCTCGAACGGCTCGACAAAGAGCGTCTGGCCGCTGGATGACGTGTCGTGGACGACGCCGGGGAGCGCGGCCCGGGCTTCGGCTTTCACCGGGACCACGTAGCGGCCGTCCCGCGTGGTGATGATCGTGTCTTGCAGGGCCGAGGCATAGCGGCCGCCACTGACGAGCGCGTTGAGCCGGTCCATCAACCGGGACTGGGCAACCCGGACATCGCGCCGGATCCGGGCCAGCTCATCGCTCGCCGTGTCCAGCACATCGCCACGAGGGCCGATCGAGCGGTTGATCGCGGTCTCCAGGTCCGGCAGCTCAACCAGGTGATCGACAAAACCCAACAGGTGCGGATACCGCGATTCGGCCTCGGGCAGACGCAGGAACGCCCGGCGCAGGTTGCGCGAGGCCGTGATCGTATCCTGAACCAGCAGCAAATCCGCCGGTTGCAGCCGGCCGCCTTTTTGGGCCCGCTCGGTCAAGCCGCGGATATCGCGGGGGCCGCCGATGGTGACCTCGGGGAAACTGGTCAGGAGGTCCACGGCTTCCGCCGTGACATCCAGCAAATAGGCGACGGTCTCGTGATCCGCGCTGGGGCCGAGCTGCCGGGCTCGATCCGCGGCCACACCAAACCGGCAGCGACCCGCCAACCGTTCGAGGACGGCGCCGAAATCGAGCTTGGCGAGCACGGCCTCGTGCATCTCAGTCATGGTGCGTCTCGCGACCTCTCCGCTGCCGCCGATCCTTCGGACCGTAGTTTAGCGGCTCCACGAGACAAAAACTGCCTCGGATACGTCCGACCGGATGATGCGGCATAGCCACAATTGATGGAAATCGTTAAATTCTGGCTTGACACGAACAAATGTTCCTCCGTATAATGAGGCCACGAATCAACCGCGCGCGAGGTTCCGGCGACGCAGCACCGGATCGCCCCGTGACGAACGTCGCCGCGATGAGAGGGCACCATGAAAGATCTGTCACGGCGACAGCGCGCCATCCTCCAGTTTATCGAGAGCTTCCTCGATCAGAACGATTATCCGCCGACGATCCGGGACATCCAGCGTGATCTCGATATCTCGTCGACCAGTGTGGTCGACTACAACCTCAAAGTGCTCGAGAACCGGAATCACATTCGGCGCAACCGCAACATCTCCCGCGGGATCGAACTCGTGGGCAGGGTCAATCACCGCAACGTGATCGCCATCCCGGTCATCGGCCAGATCGCGGCTGGTCTTCCGATCCCGGTGCCGGGTGACCTCGAGCAGGCCGATTCGGCGGAAACCGTCGAGGTGGGCGCCGACTTCGCGCCGAACGCCGGCCGCGACCTCTTCGCGCTTCGGGTCAAGGGTCATTCAATGATCGACGCCCTGATCAACGACGGTGACGTGGTTGTCCTTCGGCAGCAAGTGACCTGCGAAAACGGAGAAACCGTCGCCGTCTGGCTACGCGACGAGAAAGAGACGACGCTGAAACGGTTCTATCTGGAAGGTGAGCGGGTCCGCTTGCAGCCCGCGAACATGACGATGGAGCCGATTTTCACCCCGGCCAACAACGTCGAGATCCAGGGCCGGCTGGTGACGGTGCTGCGCTCCGTCGTCTAGATCGCCCGTCATCTAGTTCGATAGCTTGATAGAATCGCCCGTGGCGCTGGTCCAGCGCCACGGGCGGTTTTGTCAACCACGCCCGCTTCGCCGCCCGAGAGCCGGATGCATCATGCTATAC
>JACCYK010000350.1 GCA_013696525.1 Chloroflexia bacterium | reverse complement strand
GGCAGGGGAACGGCGCGGTCAATGCCCTCTTGCAGGCGATCGACAACGCGGTCGGAAAAACTGGAGAGCTTGAGGATTACGAGGTCGAGGCGGTGACCCCGGGCGACGATGCGCTAGGACAAGTTCGGGTGCGAATTCGGGCCTATGACCAGGTCTATACCGGAACCGGGCTGGCGACCGACGTGGTGGAAGCAAGTGCCCGTGCCTATCTCAATGCCTTGAGCAAGGTTCCGGCGCCGGCGGAATCCGTCGCCGGTTCTGGGACGTCAGTCTAAACTGGCCGCGACGACGACAAGTGATCGCGCGAGCGGACACTGGGCGATCGTTGATTCAATCGCCCTTCTTGGCCCGCCGTGACGAAGTCCAAAGAGGTTATCATCGTGGCTACCCGGGACGAATCAAGAACGCTGAGCGACAAGCTTTGGGATCGACATGTGGTTCGGTCCGCTACCGGCGAGCCCGATCTGCTCTACATCGACATGCACCTCATTCACGAGGTGACGACCCCCCAAGCATTCGAAGGCCTGCGCCTGGCGGGCCGTCCGGTCCGGCGTCCCGATTTGACGATTGCCACGGCTGACCATAACGTGCCAACGGTCGACATCGATCAGCCGATCGCCGACCCCATTTCAGCGAAGCAGGTCTCCTTCCTGACCAAGCATTGCCAGGAGTTCGGGATCCGGCTGTACCCGATGGGGCATCGCAACCAGGGGATCGTCCACATCATCGGACCGGAGCAAGGGCTGACGCTGCCGGGCATGACGATCGTCTGCGGCGATAGCCACACCTCGACCCATGGCGCGTTCGGCGCGCTCGCGATTGGGATCGGCACCAGCGAAGTCGAGCATGTGCTGGCCACGCAGACATTGCCACAGATCCGGCCAAGGTCGATGGCAATCACGGTTGACGGCGATCTCCAACCCGGAGTGACGGCCAAAGACGTGATCCTGGCGATCATCGGCAAGATCGGCACCGGCGGCGGCATCGGCCACATCATCGAGTACCGCGGCTCCACTATCCGATCGCTGTCGATGGAGGGTCGGATGACAATTTGCAACATGTCGATTGAAGGCGGCGCCAGGGCGGGCTTGGTCGCTCCCGATGACACCACGTTCTCCTATGTCGAAGGGCGCCCGCACGCGCCGAGCGGGGCCAACTGGGAGCGAGCGCTCGACGACTGGCGATCACTGCCGTCCGACGTCGGAGCGAGCTTCGATACCGACGTGGTGCTCGATGGCGCCGCCCTGCGGCCGCATGTGTCGTGGGGGACGAATCCCGGACAGGTGGCCCCAATCGATTCCATGGTCCCGGATCCGGATCAGTATGACGACCCGAACACGCGCGATTCCGTCCGGCGGGCGCTGAAATACATGGATCTCCTGCCCGGCACACCGCTGCGGGAGATCGCCGTGGACACGGTCTTCATTGGCTCCTGCACCAATAGCCGGATTGAGGACTTGCGGTTGGCCGCCTCGGTCATCGCGGGGCGGCGGGTGCGGACCGGCGTCCGGGCCCTGGTGGTGCCGGGGTCGATGCAAGTGCGCGCTCAGGCGGAGCACGAAGGTTTGGACCGGATCTTCCTCGACGCCGGATTTGAGTGGCGGGCGGCGGGATGCTCGATGTGTCTGGGAATGAACCCGGACAAGCTGGCGGCCGGGCAGCGGTGCGCCTCGACCTCCAATCGAAACTTCGAGGGCCGGCAGGGGCCAGGCGGGCGGACACATCTCGTGTCGCCGGCGGTGGCAGCGGCCACCGCGATCGCGGGAACGCTGGCGTCGCCGGCGGAGTTAGGGTAGCGAGATGGAACCCGTGCGCGTTATCACCGGGACCGCGGTGCCGCTGGATCGGTCCGATGTCGATACCGATCAAATTATCCCAGCCTCGTGGCTGAAGCGGGTCGAGCGGACCGGTTTCGGCGTCGGCTTGTTCTCCGCCTGGCGTCAGAACGAACCAGATTTCGTGCTGGATCGGCCGGAATTCGCGGGAGCCACGATCCTCGTCGCCGGGGCGAATTTCGGCATTGGCTCATCGCGCGAGCACGCCGTCTGGGCCTTGGCCGATCATGGCATTCGAGCGGTGATCTCGCCAAGGTTTGGCGACATTTTCTACAACAACGCGACGAAAACCGGGTTGGTGCCGGTGGTCGTCGAGCCAGGGTTCGGCCGTGCGTTGATGGACGCCGTCGAAGCAGACCCGGCCACGGAGATCACGGTCGACGTCGAACGACGTCTGGTGGGGGCCGTCGCGATTGGCCTCGAAGCCCCATTTCCGCTCGATGATTTTACGCGGTACCGGTTGCTCGAAGGGCTTGATGACATCGGGCTGACCTTGCGGCACGAGCCCGCGATCACCGCCTACGAATTGACCCGGCCGGACTGGATGCCGCTGACAGACAGGACGACCTAACGGGGTTGCAACCGCGCTCGCCCTTCATGGCGTCGGAGCCGCCGCGATTAGAATCGCGGCGGCATTCGCTTGTGCGCAACGAGCATTCGTGGAACGGAGGCATTC
>JACCYK010000310.1 GCA_013696525.1 Chloroflexia bacterium | reverse complement strand
CCATCAGGGCGAGGACGTCCAGGGTCTGGCGACCGACCGAACCAGTTGACCCCAACACCGCAACATTGGTTGGCCGGCCGCGATTGGTCATGGGCGTGTTCCATCAATCAGCGCGATGAGGAGCCAGGCGACGGGAAACGCGAGCAGCAGCGCATCGACCCGATCAAGCACTCCGCCGTGCCCGGGAATGAGCGTTCCACTATCCTTTACCCCGGCCTGTCGTTTGAGCCACGATTCCACCAGATCCCCGAGCTGGGCAAGCGCGCCAACCGCGGCGCCGATCGCGAGTCCCGCCGCGAGGGACAGGCCAAGGCCAAATACCACGCCGCAAACGAGACCGATGGCAGCCGATCCGGCAAGCCCGGTGATTGATCCCGCGATCGTCTTCCGCGGGCTGATCATCGGCGCCAGAAGCCGGCGGCCGATAGCGCGACCAACCAAGTAGGCCGCCGAATCGCCGACCCAGATCGCCAACACGACGAGGCCAACCCAGGCCAGTCCGCGCGGTGTGCTCGGCCAGGCCAGGGCGGCAAGGTGGGAGAGGTCGGTCAGCCAGGGTTGCTCGCTCGCTCCGCCTCGGCCTCGAATGTCGATGGCCGCGAGCACGGGCAGGCCGAGCAGGAGCGAGCCAATCGTGGTCAGAGCTGCTCGCGTGAACAGGCGGGCGCTGGGAGCGTCTACCAGCGCCGCCAGCAGCGGCGTGTACACCGCGAGACCAACGAGTCCGAACACCATGACCGTGCTTACTCCGGCCAGGCCGGCGATTCCCAGGCCCGCGATGACTAGGAAGCCGAGGAGCCGGTGGATCATCAGCGGTCGATCGCGATGGGCGAGCCGTTGGAACTCATCGAAGCCGGCCAATCCAACCCAGATCATCAGGAGCGCGAAGATTGGGCCGCCGAGGATCATCGACATTAGACCGGCCACGACGACAACGGCCGAGCTGAGGATACGCTGACGCACTGGTCGCGCTTAGGTTCGTGACGAGGACAGCAGCGTCTCGGTGGTCGCTACCCCGCCGAACCTGCGCTCGCGCCGGCCATAGTCGAGCACCGCCTGCTGAAGCTCGTCGGGACCAAAGTCCGGCCACAGCACCGGGGTGAAGAACAGCTCGGCGTAGGCCGACTGCCAGAGCAGGAAGTTGCTGAAGCGATGTTCGCCCGATGTCCGCACGATGAGATCGGGGTCTGGCAGGTCACGCGTAAACAGATGGGCGGAGACGCGGTCCTCGGTTATGTCTTCGGCCGCCACGCCGCTGGCGACGAGATCGCGAATCGCCGCCACCAACTCTTGCCGGCCGCCATAGTTAAACGCCAGGGTCAGCACCAGCCGATCGTTCTGCCGGGTTCGGGCGATCGCGTCTTGGACCGCCCGCGACAGGTCCGGGCGGAGACCGTCCAGGCTGCCGATATGGCGCAACTGGGCGCCCTGCCGATGCAGCTCCTCCGTTTCCCGCTCGATGACTTCGCCGAGGATCCGCATGATCCCTTCGATTTCATCGGTTGGGCGGCGCCAGTTATCGGTCGAAAAGGCCCAAAGCGTGAGGTATTTGATCCCTAGCTCCGCCGCCGCATAGGTGATCCGGCGAATGTTGTCGGTGCCCCGCTCGTGCCCCGCGATCCGCGGCAACCCGCGCGTCGCCGCCCAGCGTCCGTTGCCGTCCATAATGATGGCGACGTGTTGTGGTACCACGCGAAGGGGGTCGGAGTCGCGTGCGGCGACGACGTCCAGCGTCTCTGGAGTGAGGTGCTGGCGGTGTTCGCTTTCTCGCTGTGGCGGCGTCGCCGGCAAGATCATCGCTCTATCACTCGCGAACCGCGGGCCGGCCGGACCTCAGACTTCAAGGACGTCGTGCTCTTTGCTTTTGCCGATCTTGTCCGCTTCCTCGACGAATTTCTTGGTCAAGTCATCCACCTGATGCTCGGCCCGGCGCTCATCGTCTTCCGAGATTTGCTTCTCGCTCATCAGCTCGCGGACTTGGCTCACCGCATCGCGGCGGACGTTGCGGACCGCCACCTTGCCCTCTTCGACGTGACCGTGGACCAGCTTGACCAGTTGCTTGCGGCGTTCTTCAGTCAACGCCGGGATGCTGATCCGAATCACCTGACCGTCGTTGGTGGGGGTCAGTCCCAACTCGGACTTCTGGATCGCTTTCTCGATGATCCCGATCGAGCCCTGATCCCATGGTTGGATCACGAGGAGGCGAGACTCCGGCACGGAGATACCGGCCATTTGGTTCAGCGGCGTCTGGGTGCCGTAGTAGTCGACGGTGAGCCGCTCCACCAATGACGGCGAAGCCCGCCCGGTGCGAATTGAACCAAGATCGCGCTTCAGCGCATCCATCGCCTTCGCCATCCGCGCCTCGGCGTCTGTCAGTACGTCCTGAATCATGGGGTCGTCTCCTTCGTCGCCGCGGCGCCGCCGGCCTCATCGTCGTTCGCCGCTCCCGCGGTCTCATTGTGTCACAACGCCATGCCGGATTCCGCCGGCGCGGCGGACACCCACGTTGCGCTAGGCGAACCGCGCATCGCCGTCGAGGATCAGTGTACCAATCCCGGCGCCCGTCACGGCCGCCTCGATCGCGCCATCGGTCGCCATGTTGAAAACGAGGATCGGTAGGTTATGGTCACGAAGCAGGGCCAGGGCTGACACATCCATGACGCGCAGGTTGCGTTCGATCGCCTCTTGATGGCTGATCTGACGGTATCGTCGGGCCTGCTGGTTGGTCCTGGGGTCATCGTCGTAGACGCCATCGACCTGGTTCTTGGCCATCAACAGCACGTTGACATCAAGCTCAAGCGCCCGCAAGGCGGCGGCGGTGTCCGTCGTGAAATAGGGGTTGCCGGTGCCGGCGGCCAGGATCACGACTCGCCCTTTTTCCATATGCCGGATCGCGCGGCGGCGGATGTAGGGCTCGGCGACCTCGTGCATCTCGATCGCGGTCATCACCCGCGTCTGGACATCGATGGTCTCTAGCGCATCTTGCAGGGCCAACGCGTTGAGGACGGTGGCGACCATGCCCATGTAGTCCGCCGTGGCCCGATCCATGCCGCGACTGCTGGCGGCAATCCCACGCCAGATGTTGCCGCCGCCAATGACGATCGCGATCTGCACGTCGAGCTCGGCAACGCGACGAATCTGGCGGGCAAGATCGGTGACGACCTTCGGATCGATGCCGAAACTGGTCTCGCCGACCATCGCCTCACCGCTGAGTTTGAGCAAGACCCGTTGATACGTGGTCGCCACCGGTTCGCATCCTCCCGACGAGGCCGCCTGCCGCCGGATCGGGCAGCGGCAACGAACGCGCGGCGGTTAGGCTTCGCCGGCGGTCTCGTCCGGCAGGTCGGCCCCGACCTCGAACCGAGCGAAGCGCCGGACCTGGATGTTCTCACCCAGCTTGCCGATGCTCTCCCGGATGAGATCCCGGACCGTCACCTTGCCGTCCCGGATGAACGGTTGGTCGAGCAGGCTGACCGCCGCCATTGCCTTGTCGCGGCTGCCGTATTCCTTCTCCAGCTCGGCATACGCCGCCTCCGGCACCTCGTCGGCACTGACGTAGGCCGGTGCGGTGGCGGCAACCTGCATCGCCAGGTCATGCGCCAGCGACTTGAAGTCGTCGGTGCGAGCCACGAAGTCGGTTTCGCAGTTGACCTCGACGATGGCGCCAATCCGGCCCGCGCCGTGGATGTATGGCTCGATCACGCCCTGACGGGCGGCCCGGCCGGCCTTCTTGTCGGCCTTGGCCAGTCCCTGTTGCTTCAACAGGTTAATCGCTTGCTCGACATTGCCGCCGGTCTCTTCGAGGGCACGTTTGCATTCCATGATGCCGGCGCCGCTCTGCTCACGCAGCTCTCGTACTTGGGAAGCGCTAATTGCCACGGTCTCTCCTGCTGTTGCGGGGGATGGGCTTCACCCCCCGGGCGTCGTGTTCTCGCGGATCCCGAGCGATCCGCCCGCAATCGTCAAGAGTTCATGGCCGTTTTGTCTAGCCCGCGGTCGCGACCCCGGCTGGCTCCTCGGCGGCGAACAGCGCGGCGTCGTCGGCGGCATAGGCGCTTTCGACCTCAACCTCGTCTTCCGCCCCGCGATCCATCGCCTGCTCCGCCTTGGCGATGTCGAGCTGCATCTGACCGTCCAACGCCGCGTCGGCGATGCCGGCGGCCAGGAGCCGAACCGAGCGGATGGCATCGTCGTTCCCGGGGATCAAGAAGTCGACATCGTCCGGGTCGCAGTTGGTATCGGTAATCCCAATGATCGGGATCTTGAGCCGCCGCGCCTCGTGGATCGCCAGATGCTCCCGCTTGGGATCGACGACAAAGACCGCGCCCGGCAATTGCGTCATGTCCCGCATTCCGCCCAGCGTGCGCTCCAGCTTCTCCAGCTCAGTCAGCTTGCCGGCCGCTTCTTGCTTCGGCAACAGGTCGAACTCACCGCGGTCGCGCTGGCCCTGGAGCTGCTTCATGTAGCGCAACCGGTTGCGGATCGTGACGAAATTGGTGAGCGTGCCGCCCAGCCAGCGGCGATTGACGAAGAACTGGTTCGACCGGATCGCTTCCCGCTCGACCACCTCTTGGGCTTGCTTTTTGGTGCCGACAAAGAGCACCCGGCCGCCGCGGGCCGAGAGATCGGCCACGAATTGGTGGGCGTCCCGGACCATGGGCACGGTCTGCTGGAGGTCGATTATGTGGATGCCATTGCGTTCGGTAAAGATGTACGGCTTCATCTTCGGGTTCCAGCGCTTGGCCTGGTGCCCGAAGTGGACGCCGGCCTCGAGCAGCGCCTTGAGGGTCGCTTGCGGCGGCAGGCCAAAGGTACTGGTCACGGGTTGTTGCACGTCGCGATCCTCCGATCGGATGGTGTTGTGCTTCCGCGCCGCTCATCCCAAGCTCGGACCGCCGGCGTCTCGCCGTCGGCACACCCTGCTCGGTCCCGGCGCGTGCATAGTTGAGCGGCCCAGCGAACGCTGGGCCGGGCGGAGTATAGCACGATCTGGCCGTGGCGGCACGCACCATGAATCGAAGAGGCGCGGGTAACGTCACAGCTCGCGCGTGGCGATCGGTCCGCCCAAGACTCTGCCCAAGACGCTATAAGATCACGAGTGTGGTATCTCGCGAACGACTGACCCGATTACTCCCCGCCCGATTGATCCAGGAAATCCTCGCGGATGAAGCCATTTTGCCCAGTCGCGGGATCGGTGACCGGCCACCAGTCGCAGTCCGGAAGGTCGACAAACGGACCAGTAATTTGGAGCTGGGTGCCACCCGGCAACACCCCGAGCGACGGGCTGTCCGCGGTCGCCTCGGTTCGGAGATTTACATCGCTGTTCGTCACAACGGTTGTCCCTGGGTCGTAGGTTGTCGGATCCTGGCAGGCTGGGTCCGTGTTGCCACTGGTTGTGCCCGAATCAGTCCCGGCGGTCGGCGCTGGCTCGACCGTGGGATTGGTGGCTGCCGGAATGGTCGCCGTGGGCGCGGCGCCCGGCGTGGTGCTGGACGCGGGGGCAGTCGGGGTCGGGCTCGGCATCGGCGAGGCCGGAGGAGCCTCCGTGGCGAGTACCTCGGTGATCGGCGTGGTGCCCGGCGTCGGTTCGCTGCCACCTGGGCCGCCGATCAAGGCGGACGCCCAGTACCAGAGCAGGGCGATCAGGATCAGCAACCCGATCACGGGCAAGGCAATCCGGAGGTAATCGGTCCAGTACCGCTCTTCCGGTTGAAAGCTCACGGATCGCTCCTGACCTACGGGATCCCGCGGACGATTTGGTCGGGGTGGCCCGGATTCACCGCCACCGCCCGCTCCGGTGCCACCGCTTGATCTCGCCAAAAACCCACTGGCTCCGCTCTCCGCCAGCGCCAACCTCGGCACCGAGGGAAAGACTAGGAGCGGTTGCCGATCCGAGCGGTCGACCTGGGAGTGCGGCTCCTCGTCTGTTTCCTCGGCCGGCTGCCAAGCATTGCCGAGACCACGATTGCAGTCCAGGGTCCCGGCATCAACGGTATGGCTCTCTTGCGGGCCGTACAACCGCGGATTTCGACACCAACCTCGTTGCCAGATGGCCGATGGCTCGAAGTGCTTGCACGTCTGACAGGAACGGCCCGCCACGGATCAGGCACCTCGCTTCGTCGCTGGCTCAACGAATTTAAAGCCGCCCGGGTGGGTTGAAGCGATTTCCAAGGGGCGCGGCCGCGCTCGCTCGTGAGCGTCGGGAGTATAGCACGGGGCTTTCCGCAGGCCGCGCCCGGACGAGCCCCGGCCGGTCGGGTTTAGGCGCCGTGATCGATCACCACTAGCGTGGGCGTGCCTCAGGACTCTTCTTCCTGATGGGCCGCCGCGGCCGGCTCGCTCGGAGCGCTTTCGTCGGGTTTGGTGTCCCAGGCGGTCTCAGGGCTGCCCAATCGCCGGATGAACGTTGTCGGCCCGCCGCCGCTCCGCGCTGGCTCGCCAGCCTGACCGTTGATCGGCACCGGGGCGGTGCTGGGGCTGCCGCTGATCCGCCGGGTTCGGCTCTCGCGCTCCTCCGGCCGGGCCATCTCAAGCTCGCCTTCGTAATAGGCGCCCTCGGCAACCACGAGGGTTTGGGTCGCGATCTTGCCGCGGACCCTGCCGCTGGGCAGCATCTGAAGCCGGCCGCCACAGATGATCTCGCCGCTCAGGTC
>JACCYK010000275.1 GCA_013696525.1 Chloroflexia bacterium | reverse complement strand
GAGCCCTTCCAACGCCTCGTCATCGGTCACCGCGACATAGGTCGCCCGGCCGGTGTCTTTCAAATAGGAATGCTCCGGTCCGACACCGGGGTAATCGAGCCCCGCCGAGATCGAGTGCGCCTCGATCACTTGACCCGCTTCATCCTGGAGCAAATACGATTTCGAGCCGTGCAGCACGCCGATCCGGCCCGCGCTGAGCGTCGCCGCGTGCTGGCCACTCGCCACCCCATGCCCCGCCGCCTCGACTCCGATCAACTCGACGTCGTCGTCTTGGAGGAAGGGGTAGAAGATGCCTATCGCGTTGGAGCCGCCGCCGACGCAGGCAACAATGGCGTCCGGCAGCCGCCCGATCTGATCCGACTCTTGCGCCTGGACGCGCGTCTCACGCCCGATTACGGACTGGAAGTCGCGGACGAGCATCGGGTAGGGGTGCATCCCCACGACCGAGCCGATGATGTAGAAGGTATCGCGGACGTTAGTCACCCAGTCCCGGATTGCCTCGTTGGTGGCGTCCTTCAAGGTCCGCGAGCCGGAGGCGACCGGCCGGACCTCGGCCCCGAGCAGTTTCATCCGGAAGACGTTCGGTGACTGGCGGGCAATGTCGAGCTCGCCCATGTAGACGATGCATTCCAGTCCAAGCAGGGCGCAGACGGTGGCGGTGGCGACGCCATGCTGGCCGGCCCCGGTCTCGGCGATGATCCGTTGCTTGCCCATCCGTTTGGCCAGCAAGCCCTGGCCCAGCGCGTTGTTAATCTTGTGGGCGCCGGTATGGGCCAGGTCTTCCCGCTTGAGGAAGATGCGGGCGCCGCCGGCGTGGGCGGCCAGATTGCTCGCTTCGTAGAGTGGAGTCGGGCGGCCGACGTAGTCGCGGGCCAGGTGGTTGACCTCGGCCACAAACGTCGGATCGCTCACGGCGTCCGCGTAGGCGGCTTCCAGCGCCGCAATCGCCGGCATCACGGTTTCCGGTGCATACTTCCCGCCATAGATGCCAAACCGGCCAAAGCGGTCTGGTAGCGAAGCGGGTTCGGGGATGACCCCCGGTCGCGTCACGGAAACGGCGAGATCGACTGCCATGCTGAACTCCTTCGACGACGGACGGACTCGATGCGCCGTCCGTGGTGGATACGCAAGCGACGTTGCTTGACTTGTCTCGTCTAACTATACCCTGGTTGCCGGCCAATGGTCCGTGGCCGCGCCGGCGGCCGGCGCGGATTGTTCGACGGGCCACAGGTATGTGCCGCGACTCATCGCGGATCGAGTGACGAATGTCGAGAGCAGCGGGAACCACGCCGCCGGCGACAACGATCGTACCGGCCCAATCAACCGAAGAGCGCAATTATGAGCAGTGCCTGGCCGCGATCGCTGGCCGCAGGCAGCGGCTGGGCGAGCTAGAGTCCGAGCTGCGCGGGGTGCGCGAGGCGCTGATTCGCTTCGAGGCGGTCTGTCATGCCCGGGTGGGCGATCTCCTCGATCAGTTGCGCGACGTCGCGATCGCGATCGCCAAGTACGAGCGGCGGCTGGACCCGGCGATTCCCGTGGACGAGCCCGACCTCCCCTTTGATGAGGACGGGTTTGAGGGGCGGGCGGAACCGTTCGCGCGCAATCATCAGCACGTTCCCGGTGAGCGAGAGCGCCGCCCGGGGCGGCGCCTCTTGGCGAGCGAAGAGACCGAGGAGAAGCGAATCTACAAAGACCTGGCCCGCCGTTGTCACCCCGACCTCGCTACCTCGGACACCGATCGCCGGCGGCGGGAAGCGATGATGCAATCGATCAACGAGGCGTACCGGGCCCGCGACATCGCCGGGCTGCGCTCACTCTACGTGCAAGCGGAAGCGGTCGATCCCACCTTTGGCGATCGCCCGCTCCAGGTGCGGCTGGCCTGGGCGCGGGCCGAGCTGATTCGGCTCAACGCGATGGTCGAGGCCGTCAGCGACGAGCTGGCCACCCTGCGCGGGATGGAAGTCCACCGGCTCTGGCGCCGGTATGTTGCTGGCGATCCGGTGCTGGACCACCTCGAGGATCAGCTCGAGGAGAAGCTCGCCGCCCAGGGCCGGCGGCTCGACCTGACGATCGTCGCCTTCCGCCGGCTCCAGGCCGAGGAATTGCGTGAGGCGCCCGCGCCGGCTCAATAGCTCACCGTTGTCCCGCGATCGGGATCGGGGTCATTAGGCGAAGCGAGCCAACGACGCGGTGGCAAGTTGCCGTGTCAGCTCAGCCGCCGGCAGATCGAGACCGAGGGGAGCCGCTTGGCCGGACAGCATGAACGAGAAGTCGTCCGCTCCCGCCGGTTCGGCGGCCAACCGGAGGGGCATGACGGCGGCCGCCGCGCCCGGAAAGTCGGGCGCCAGGTTCGAGATGGGGCCGACCTCGCGGACGAGACGGTTGACCAGGGCGCGGGCGGGTCGTCCGGTGAAGACATTTGTCAGCACGGTTTGGTCATCTCGCGCTTGGGCCAGCGCCTGCCGGTGGAGCGGGCTGATGAGCGTTTCCGGGCAGCGGAGATAGGCGGTGCCCATCTGGACCGCCGACGCGCCCAGGGCGAAGGCGGCGACGATGCCGCGGGCGTCGGCAATCCCCCCCGCGGCAATCACCGGAACGCTGACCGCATCTACCACTTGGGGCACCAGGGCCATCGTTCCGATCTGCGTTGACACGTTGCTGGTCAAGAACATCCCGCGATGCCCGCCCGCCTCGGCGCCCTGGGCAATGATGGCGTCGCACCCCGCCTGTTCGAGCCACCGTGCCTCCTCGACGGTCGTCGCCGAGGACATCAGCTTGGCCCCGGTCGTTTTGATGCGGTCCAGGAGTTGTTTGTCTGGCAGCCCGAAGTGGAAGCTGACGATCGTCGGCGCCAGCTCGACCACCACGTCACACAACGCGGCATCGAACGAGGTGCGGCTAGGCGTGGCTACGGAGAGGTCAAGATCAATACCGAGCTCGAGGTAGTAGGGGGTCAGCCGTTGCTGCCACGCACGCTCCCGCTCCGGATTGTGGCGAGGCGGCTGGTGGCAGAAAAAGTTGAGGTTGATTGGCCGCGTCGTCCGCTCCCGGACCTGGCCCAGCGCGGTCCGCGCCTCATCGGGGCTCAGCATCGCGCAGGGAAGCGAGCCGAGCCCGCCCGCCTCGCTGACCGCGATCGCCATCGCCTCCCCGACCGCTCCCGCCATCGGCGCCTGAATGATCGGCAACTCGATCCCAAAGAAATCCTGAATCCGGTGATCTGGCCACATCGCTGGTCCCTTTCGTCGTCCCGCGGCGCGTCGTTGATCGCTCCCTAAGCCGGGCCGTCCGTCATCGACTCGGCGTGGACCACGACCTCCGGCGTCGGCTCGATGTCGGCCGGGATCGGGTCGGCCACGATCGGGGCCCAGGCGTGGGCGGGGTCGATCCGAGCCGCCAGCACTTCGGCGATATGGCGGGTCGAGCGGTCGGTGAAATGCTCGATCTGCTGGCGGCAGGAGACGCCGGCGACCGCGATGATGGTCTCGGCGCCGGCGTCCTTGACGGCGGGAAAGAGCCGCTCGGCGCCAACCAACCGCGAGACGTCGTAATGCTCGGTCTCATAGCCGAAGGAGCCGGCCATGCCGCAACAGCCGGCCCCGCTCTCGCGGGTGTCGCAACCGGCGGCCCGCAACAGGGCGAGCGAGGGACCGGTCCCGATCAGCGCCTTCTGGTGACAGTGGCCATGGAAGAAGACCCCGGGGCCGGGCTTTTCCTTCCAGGTGATCCCCAACTCGCCGTCGGCCTCCAGCTTGGCGAGCAACTCGTCGAACATGAAGGCATGCTCGGCCAGGACCGCGGTGTCGGGATCATCCGGGAGCAGATCGAGATACTCGTCGCGCAGGGTCAGGATGCAGCTCGGCTCGGTGCCGACAATCGGGATGCCCCGCTTGGCGTAGGGCGCGAGGACCGAGACATTGCGGCGGGCGACCTTCCTCGCTTCGCCGACCAGCCCTTTGGACAGCATCGGCCGGCCGCAGCAGGCCCGCCGCTCTTCGACGATGACCTCGAACCCGGCCGCTTCCAACAGCCTGACCGCCGCCATCCCAATCCGCGGGTAGTTGTAGGTCGTGAAGGTGTCGTGGAAGTAGACGATCTGGCCGCGTGTGGCGACCGCTTGGGGGGGCCGGTGCTTCAGGTGCTTTCGCCAGCGGGTGACGAAGGTGCGGCGGGCAAAGGGCGACAAGCGACGCTCCGGGTGGACGCCCAGCAGCCGCATCACCGGGTTCGCCAGCGGCGTCATCAGGGCCAGGTTGGCCAGCGGCGCCACGGGCGCGGTCAGGCGGGAGATGGTGTGGATGTTGCCGAAGACCCGCGAGCGCAGCGGCGTGCCGTGAACATCCTGGTACTGGGCGAGGAACTCGGTCTTGAGCTTCGCCATATCGACGCTGGAGGGACACTCGGTTTTGCACGCCTTGCAGGAGAGGCAAAGATCGAGCACGTCGTAGGTGCCCTTCGAGGTGAAGGTGGATCGGTCGACACCCTGGCCGGCCAGGGCGTCGCGCAAGGCGTTGGCGCGGCCGCGGGTGGTGTCCTTCTCATCCTTGGTCGCCATGTAGGACGGGCACATCGTCCCCGCTTTCAGCTTTCGGCAAACCGCCGCCCCGTTGCACATCTCGACCGCGCGCAAGAAGCCGCCCTCGTTGGCGAAGCTGAGGTGGGTCTTCAGTTCCCGGCCCGCGTAGTTGGGTCCGTAGCGGAGGTCGTCGAGCATTGACGGGGCATCGACTTTCTTGCCCGGGTTCATCAGGCCCCGCGGGTCCCAGATCGCCTTGAACTCCCGCATCGCCTCGTACAGCTCGGGCCCAAAGATGGTCGGGTTCAGCTCCGAGCGTTGCAGGCCGTCGCCATGCTCGCCGCTCATGTGGCCGCCAAAGCGGTGGGCCAGCTCGGCGGCGGCCAGCGCCATCTCTCGCATCGCGGTGACGCCCTCGATGGTCTTCAGATTGACCAGGGGCCGGATGTGCAGGCAGCCGGCGGAGGCGTGGGCGTAGTAGGCGGCCGTGGTCCCATGCGCCGCTACCAACTCCTCGACGGCGCGCACAAACTCGGCCAGATGGGGGACGGGGACGGAGACATCCTCGATGACGGGGATCGGCTTGTGATCGCCCTTGATGCTCATCAGCAGGCCGAGCCCGGCTTTGCGGACCGCCCAGATATCGGCCTGCCGGCCGGGATCGAGCACCCGTTGCGGCGCCGCGCTGAGCCGGATACCGCGCTGCCGGATCATCGCCTCGAGCCGGGACGCTTTCTGTTCCAGCTCTTTTTCGGCGGCGCCGTAGTATTCGACGGCGAGAATGCCGGCCGGATTTCCCTCGATGAACGAGATCTTGCTGGCGTAGCCCGGCTGCGAGCGGGTGAGATTGATCAGCATCCGGTCCATCAGCTCGATGGCCGAGGGTTCGGTCTCGAGGATCGCCGGGGTGGCCGCCATGGCTGCCACCAGCTCATCGAATTGCAGGAGGACCAGGCCGGTCATCTTCGGCAGCGGCACCAGGTTGAAGGTGATTTGCAAGGTGGTGGCCAGCGTGCCCTCGGAGGCGACGATCAACCGGGCCGGGTTGAGCTCGGCATCAGGTTTCAGGAACTGATCGAGCGAATAGCCGGTCGCCCGTCGCCAGTGGGGCGGGAAGTCGCGCTCGATGAGGTCCGCGTACCGCTGCCGGAAGCTCAGCAGCTTATGAAACAAGCGCCCGGTCGCGTCGTCAGTTTGGGCTCGCGCCGCCATCTCGTCCGGCGTCGCCCGGCCCAGCTCGATCGTGCCGCCATCGTAGAGGGCGATCCGTGCCGCCTGCACGTTGTCGCTCGTCATGCCGTAGAGAATGGAGTGGGCGCCGGTGCTGTTGTTGCCGACGACGCCGCCGGTGGTGGCCCGGTTCGACGACGAGGGGTCGGGGCCGAACATCAGTCGGCTCGGTTTGAGCAGTTTGTTCAGGGCGTCGAGATTCAGGCCCGGTTCGACGGTCACGGTGCGCGCGTCGGCGTCGATTGCCAGCACCCGCGACAGGTGCTTCGAGAAGTCAATGACGAGGGCGGCGCCGACGGTTTGACCAGCCAGCGAGGAGCCGCCGCCGCGGGGCAGGAGGGGCACGCCGTGGGAGGAGGCCAGCTCGATCGTCGCCAGCACGTCATCGGTGGTTTTGGGGATGACGACCCCGACCGGCTCGATCTGGTAGTTCGAGGCGTCGGTGGCATACAGCATCCGCGACACGCGATCAAACCGGACTTCGCCGCTGATCCGGGCCGCCAGCTCGGTGGAGAGGACGCGCGCGGTCTCGGCGGCGGCGCGGTCCTGGCGTTGGGTGGGAGACGGTTCCGGTTTGGCGGATCCCGCGGGGCGGCCGGCGCTAGGCTCGCGCACGGTGACGGACATGGGAGCGCATCTCCTGGACGGTAAACGAACAGCGGCGACCAGCCACGCTGGCCGGGCGCGCGGGGATGCCCGCGAGTGTAGCACTGGACGGGCGTCGTGAGTCGTGGTCGTGAAGGCGTGTCGATCGCGCGGTCGTCAGTGCCAAGCATGCGCTCTTCACCCACGACTCACGACCGACGACTCCCGACTCAGCTTGTCGCTTCGCTCAGTGCGAGGAGCCGGGTGAGGCCGGTCCGCACCGCGAGCCAGGTGTCCCCGGCATTGTCCGTCACGAGCAAATCGCCGTTGTGGAGGCCGGCGATGAGGCTGTTTGGTGAGTCTCGCGGTGCGATCAGCGCATAGGGTGTGGACGGGTGCGGCTGGCGGAGCATCGTGCCGTTGGGGGTGCCCAATGGCTCCCAGGGTGATGGGCCGCGCTTGCGGTAGAGGATCGCGTCGGAGGTGCCGTCGGTGCTATGGGCGCGTCGCGGGCCGGAGGCGGCGGAGACATACCAGAGGTCGGGTTCGGCGCTGTCCACCGCCAGGCCCCAGGCGTAGTGTCGATCCATGCCGTCATCGGTCGGATGCCACGAGCCGCCGGCGTCGTTCGAGACCGCGACGCCGCCGCCGGCGGCTTCATAAAGGCGATCGGGCGCGGCGGGGTGGGTGGCCAGGGCGTGGGCGTCCGGTTGTGAGCCGGGTTTGCGATCGGCCCAGGTCTGGCCGCCGTCGCGCGTGCGCATGATGCCGCCTAGCTCGATCCCGACGTAGATTGTGGACGGATCGGTCGGGTGCGGGGCAATCCAGCGGACGTGGCTGGTCCAAGGCCGGGGCGGGAACGACCAGTCCGGCTGGCTCGGCACGTCGAGCATGGCGGGAAACCCCTGCCAGCTCTTACCGTCGTCCTCGGACCGGTACAGGTTGCTGGGCTCGGTGCCGATGTAGACGACCGACCTGCCGTTGACGCGCTCGTACGGGGAGATGGTGACCGCCGGCACCCGCGGGTGCGGGACGTTGCCATTCACCTGGCCCCAGCTTGCCCCGCCGTCGCCGGAGCGGAAGACGCCATGATCGAAGGTGCCGGCGAAGACTCGATCCGGATCGTGGGGGTCCACCGCGACGGACTGAGCACCGCTGCCTTCGAGCATCAGCGTGGTGCCGGTGGCCCCAGCGTCGATTCCTTGCCAATCAAGCCGGGCGACGGCATCGCCGGTGGCGGCAAAGAGGGTAAAGGGTCGCATGTGGTCTCCTAACCGGCGGTCGATGACAGACGGATCGGCCGCCATTGTCGCTCCGGTCGCCGGTTCCGGGCCAGCGCCGCGGCCATCTTGCGGTGCGGCGCGGCCCGCTCTACAATGGCGCATCTTTCGGCAACGAGCGTCTCCGTCCCGCCGTCCGCGCCGCGACCGTTCGCGGGTGATGAGGAGCTTCCACGTGGCAAGCCAGACACGCTATCTGCTTGGTGAAGATGAGATCCCGACCTCGTGGTACAACATCGCGGCCGACCTGCCGGTGCCGCCGGCCCCGGTCCTGCATCCCGGCACCGGCCAGCCGATCGGGCCGGCCGACCTGGCGCCGTTGTTCCCGATGGCGATCATCCAGCAAGAGGTGTCAAGCGATCGCTTCATCCCGATCCCGGAGCCGGTGCTCGACATCTACCGGCTCTGGCGGCCGACGCCGTTGCACCGGGCGCATCGCCTGGAGCGGGCGCTCGATCTGCCCGCCGGGGTGCGCATCTTCTACAAATACGAGGGTGTCAGCCCGGGCGGCTCGCACAAGCCGAACACCGCGATCCCGCAAGCCTACTACGCGAAGCAAGAGGGGGTGGCGCGGATCGCGACCGAGACCGGGGCCGGCCAGTGGGGAAGCGCGATGGCGCTGGCCGGCTCCTTCTTTGATCTCGAAGTTAAGGTCTACATGGTGAAAATCTCGTTTGTCCAAAAGCCATACCGGCGGGCCCTGATGGAGACCTGGGGCGCGACCTGCGTGCCGAGCCCAAGCCCGGATACCAACGCCGGGCGGGCGATCCTGGAACGGGACCCGGAGTCCACCGGGTCGCTGGGGATCGCGATCTCCGAGGCCGTCGAAGACGCCACCACCCGTGACGACACGAAATACGCGCTGGGCTCGGTGCTCAACCACGTCCTGCTCCACCAGACGGTGATCGGCCAGGAGGCGGTGCGGCAGATGGAAATGGCCGATGCCTGGCCCGATGTCGTGATCGGGTGCGTTGGCGGCGGCTCGAACTTCGCCGGCCTCTCCTTCCCGTTCATCCGCGAGAAGCTGGGCGGCCGCCCGGTGCGGGTCGTGGCGGCGGAGCCCGCCGCCTGCCCCACCCTGACCCGCGGCACCTATGCCTACGACTTTGGCGATACCGCGATGCTGACGCCGCTGGTCAAGATGCACACGCTGGGACATGGCTTCGTGCCGGCCGGGATCCACGCCGGCGGCCTGCGCTATCACGGGGCGGCGCCGCTTGTCAGCCTGCTGCTGGATCAGGGCTTGATCGACGCCGTGGCCGTCCTCCAGCGGCCGACGTTCGAGGCGGCGACCCTCTTTGCCCGGAGCGAAGGCATCCTGCCGGCGCCGGAAGCGGCCCACGCGATCCGGGTGACGATCGACGAGGCGCTGGCGGCGAAGCAAGCCGGCGAGCCCCGGACCATCCTGTTCGGCCTCTCCGGCCACGGCAACTTCGATCTCTCCGCCTACGACAGTTACATCTCCGGCTCGCTCCGCGACTACGAGCATCCCCAAAGCGAGATCGAGGCGGCCCTGGCCGATCTGCCGGACGTGAGTCGTGAAACGAGCTTAGGGTGAATGATGGGCACTTCGACGGTCGT
>JACCYK010000266.1 GCA_013696525.1 Chloroflexia bacterium | reverse complement strand
TTTTCTGTTCCGGCACGCCGAGCACGAAGGCCGCGATCAGCAGCCGGTGGACATGCGGCGCTTGCGAGGTGGCCCACAGGGTGTATTCCTCGGTGCCAGGATCGTAGCGACCGATCGCGCCCCGCGGCTCCATCGCGGTCGGGATCAGCCGCTGGTTGGTCAACGATTGCGACACGCGAACCTCGGCGCCGCTGAGCGCGGCGTCGACCTCGGCCGCTTCTTTGCCGCAGGTCCAAGTCAGCACCACATTGTTTGGGGCGTTGTCGTGGAGCTGCGCCGCCCCGGCTTGGGTCGCCAGCTTGGCATCGACGACGACGGGCAGCTCGTCGTAGTCAACCTCGATGGCATCCAGGGCGTCCGTCGCCTGGTAGCTACTCTCGGCGACGACCACCGCGACCGGATCGCCAACTTGGTGGACCTCGTCGACAGCTAGGACGCGGGGCGTGTTGACGTTGTTGGTCACGCCGCCAGCTTGCCAGGCACAGGGCAGCGGGTTGACATCCTTGAGATCCTCGCCGGTGAAGACCGCGATCACCCCCGGCATCGCCGTCGCCCGGCTCGTGTCGATCGCGCGAATAGTGGCGTGGGCGTACGGCGATCGCAGGACGGCGGCATGCGTCAGGCCGGGCAGCTTGATGTCATCGAGAAAATTACCCGCGCCCGAGATGAGGCGGGGGTCTTCGCGTCGCTTCAGCGGCTGGCCGACCAGCTTTGCCGGGGCCTCAATCGTCGCTGTCATTCATCGCCCCCAATCTGTGCCGCGCCGCGGCCGTGCGGCGCGGCCGGATATCATCGTTGACATCGGCGTGGACCCTGAATCGATAGACCGCTGCCTCACACGTTGTCGTCGCTTCGGCCGGCCAGCTCATCGCCCCACTCCTGCACTGTCTCCGGGTCCTCGGGCGGGGTGCCATCGGCCGTAAACTGTTGGACGGGGCCAGGGGCAGGGGCAGGAGCAACTTTTCCGTCGGGGCCGATCTGACCGGCCGCGTACTGGACGGCGCGAACGATATTCTGATAGCCCGTGCAGCGACAGAGGTTTCCTTCCAGGCCATGCCGGATCTCTGCTTCGGTGGGGTTCGGGTTCTTCTGAAGCAGCGCGTGAGACGACATGATCATGCCGGGAGTGCAATACCCGCACTGGAGACCATGCATCTCCCAGAACCCTTCTTGGACCGGGTCGAACTTGCCGTCCTTGGCCAGTCCCTCGATCGTCATGATGTCGCCACCGTCAGCCTGGACCGCCAGCAGCGTGCAGCTCTTGACCGTCTGCCCGTTCAGATACACCACACAAGCGCCGCACTGGCTGGTGTCACAGCCCACGTGGGTGCCGGTCAGTCCGAGGTTCTCCCGCAGGAAATGGACAAGCAACAACCGCGGCTCGACCTCGGCCGCGTAGCTCTTGCCATTGACGGTCACCTGAACGGCGATCCGGCTCGGCGCCATCGTCGTCTCCACCATAGCCCATCGATCTCCTTCGTCCATCAACCGGCACCCGTCTCCTCGTTGGCACGGGAGCGCCGCGCGTCCTCGAACGTGATTGACCCTGGTTCCACCTGACGCAGTATACCGTTTAGGCGTAGAGCGCTCGCACGGCGTCGTACGAAAACGGACGTCCTCCCGGCGTCAAGATGCCGGCGTCGGCAAACGGAACCCGCCCCTCGTCCGCCGGGTCGTAGAGCCGGGTCGGAAAATTCATCAGCATTGCCGGGACGTCGCTGGTGACGACGAACCCATGCAGCGTGCCCGGCGGAATCGTCACCACCAGGGGCGCCGGCGCGTCGGCGATGGCGCTCAACTCAACCAGCATCAATTGTCCGCTGGTCGGAGAGCTGGCCCTGCCGTCCGCGATCGCGACCACAATGGCGCCGGCAAGACAGTAAAACCGGTCCGTCTGATGGACATGAACATGCCACCGGTCGTCGTCGCGGGCCACGCCGGGCAACGTCATCGAGACGTAGGCTTGAGCAAACGGGTGGCGGTCGTCGTAAAGATCCGGCCAATCGGACCGCAGCAGCTCGGTCAGCGTGCCGCGATCGTCCCGGTTGACCCGGAGCTCACGCAACGTGACACCGGCGATTGGCGACGGCGTCCCGCCATCGCGCACCACAAGCGCCCGCAGAGCCAACTGATGCGCGGTGTTCTCCTGGACCCGGCGAATAGTGGTCACGACCCGTCCCTCGTCCCGGCCCCGGCCGCTTCCAGCCGCCAACCATATTGACGCTCGTAATAGTCGGCAAATCGCTGGTCGTCGGCGGCGATCGCGCGCCACCAGGTTGGGTTGCTCACATACCAGTCGACCGTGTCATTGATGGTCGACGCGAAGTCGCGCCGCGGCGACCACCCGAGCTCCTCCCGGATTTTGGCGGGGTTGAGCGAGTAGCGGCGATCATGTCCCGGCCGATCCGGCACATGGACGATGAGCGACTCTGGTTTGTCGAGCCGATCCAAGATGGCGCGGATCACCTCAATGTTCGGCCGCTCTTGCCCGACCCCGATGTTGTACGCCTCACCGGCGCGACCCTGCCGTACCACCAGGTCAACCCCCGCCGCGTGGTCGTCGACGTACAGCCAGTCTCGCAGTTGCAGTCCGTCCCCGTACACCGGCAGCGGTAAATCGCGCAGCGCATTGGTCACGAACAGCGGTACGAGCTTTTCCGGGTATTGCCGGGGACCAACCGTGTTTGAACCGCGGGTGACGACGACATCGGTGCCGTGCGAGATGAAAAACGCCTGGCACATCAACTCCCCGCCGGCCTTCGCCGCCGAGTAGGGCGACCGCGGTCGCAAAGGGTCGGATTCGACCGAGTGGTGACCGTCGTCGACGTGGCCATAGACTTCGTCGGTGCTGACCTGCACCAAGCGTCGCCCGTGCCGCCGGGCCGCGTCCAGGAGGGTCATCACCCCGGTCACGTTGGCCCGAGCGAACGCTTCGGGCTCAAGCAGCGACCGATCGACGTGGGTCTCGGCCGCAAAGTTGACGATTCCATCGACCCTGGCGACCAGATCCTCCACGACCTCGCGATCGGCGATGTCGCCATGAACGAATCGGAACCTCGAATTCGCCTTCAACCCTTGGAGGTTCGCCATGTTGCCCGCGTACGTGAGAAGATCGAGGCCGAGCACCTCGTCCTGGTCATGATGCTCTAGCACCTGCCGCACGTAGGCCGAGCCGATGAAGCCGGCCGCGCCGGTGACGAGAATTCGCACCCCTTACTCCTCTCCGGTAGCTGGCGGCAGGTTCAACTCCGCCGCCAGCGCCGGCACATATCGTCCAATGGCATCGCGCCACGGCGGCAGCCGGACCCCGAGCGCCGCCGCCCGGCGGTTGACGAGCGTGCTGTCCCCCGGGCGCCGGGCCGGCAATGGATAGTGTGCCAAAAACTCCTCGATCGTTGTCGGCGTCACGCCTTCGGGGTGATATGCCGCCGACTCAGCAACCGCCCGCGCCAAGCCAAACCGAGACGCCCGCCCCTCGTTCATTAGGTGAAAGACCCCGGCCGCGCGCTGAGCGGCCAGTTGCACCAGCGCCACGGCCAGGTCGCCAGCGAACGTTGGGCTGCCAAATTCGTCATCGACGACCGCGATCATCCCCCGATCTCGCAGCAGGGTCAGCACCGTGCGTGGAAAATGCTTGCCGCCCCCACCGTACAACCAGGCGGTCCGGGCCACGGCGAAGGCGGGATTGGCGCACATGATCGCCTCCTCCCCCTCGAGCTTGGTTCGACCGTAGGCCGACAGCGGTCGGGTCGGTGCCATCTCGTCGTAGGGGGCGCCCCCATCCCCGGCGAAGACGAAGTCGGTCCCCACGGCGATCAGG
Source organism: Chloroflexia bacterium (assembly GCA_013696525.1). Taxonomy (GTDB): domain Bacteria; phylum Chloroflexota; class Chloroflexia; order Thermomicrobiales; family UBA6265; genus JACCYK01. The sequence goes on along the minus strand of JACCYK010000266.1, from coordinate 7,608 downwards.
TACGCACCGGCGGCGACGGCAGCCCCGGCGACATGCCGCGAACCCACCACATTGACCATGTGGGCGGCGGCTTCGTCGCGCTCGGCGCCGTCAACGTCGGTGAAGGCGGCGGCGTGAATGACGATCGCCGGCGATTCGGCGTCGATGGCGGCCCGAACCGACTTCTCGTCGGTGATGTCGAATACCCGATCGACGCCCGGCCGGGTATGCGAGCCACCGCCGATCACGGTCGCCCCGGCGTCCGCCAGCACGGGTCGTAGATAGCGGCCGAGTTGGCCCCCGGCCCCGGTCACGAGCACCCGGGCGCCGTCGAGTCGCGGGCTCATCCGATATCCACCACCGAGTGATCGCCCACCATCAGGCGAATCGCCCGCGGTCGAACAGGCGAGCGATCGACCACGACCTCACGACCAATCAACGAATCAGCGATTGGGCGATCGACGTTCCTGATCTTGCTTTGCTCGAGGATGATGGAGTGCTCAATTTCGCAGCTGAGCAGCTCGCAGCCAGCCCCGATCGCCGTGAACGGCCCTACGTAAGCGTCGGTGACGGTGGCGCCGGCGCCGATGATCGCCGGACCGCGAATCGAGCTTCTGGTGATGATCGCTCCCGCCTCGATGACGACGGCGCCGATCACCCGGGAGTCGGCATCGACGGTCCCGTCGATCCGGCGGCTCAGGGTGGCAAGCACGAGCCGGTTGGCCTCCAGCATGTCGTCTTTCTTGCCGGTGTCGATCCAATCATCGTCGATGACGGAGGAGCCGACGGCATGCCCCGCGTCGATCAGTCCCTGGATCGCATCCGTGATTTCAAGCTCGCCCCGCGCCGAGGGCACCAAATGCGGCGTGATGGAATGCACTTCGGGACCAAAAAAGTAGACGCCGATGACGGCCAGGTCGGATATCCGATCACTTGGCTTTTCGACCAGTCGCGTCACCCGGCCGCCGTCGTCCAACATCGCCACCCCGAAGGCGGACGGGTTTTCGACCTGCTTGAGCAGGATTTGGGCGCATGCCGAGCCGGTCATGTACTGAAGGGCGTGCGCGGTGATCCCGCCTTTGAGGAAATTGTCACCCAGAAACATGCAAAAGTGGTCATCGCCGAGCCATTCCCGCGCCGTGATGATAGCGTGGGCCAGCCCTAGCGGAGCTGACTGCGGCAGATAGGTGACGCGGGCGCCAAACGCGCTACCATCCTCGATCGAGGCGCGAACCTGGTCGGCGGTGTCCCCGGTGACGATGCCGATCTCCTCGACGCCGGCGGCGACCAACTGCTCCAGGGCGTAGTGGAGCACCGGCTTGTTCGCCACCGGCATTAACTGCTTGGCGCCGGTGGCGGTCAGGGGCCGAAGTCGCGAGCCTTTGCCCCCGGCCAGGACCAGCCCTTTGAGTTTCCGGCGCCCTGGTTCTAGAGCCTCATTCCGATCGCCGTTCGCCCCTGCTTCGGCCATCCGGCCCTCCCGCCCGATCCATTCGTGGCGCGAACTTATGCTGAATGCCCGCGTCCCAGTGGCGCTCTCCATCTGCCCTGCCACGGCAATCGTAACATTCGGTGCTCGGGGCGATGAAGGCTCTGGATAAGCAGGGAATACACGTTGGCATCGGGCATCGCTGCTATAGTGCCGGGGATACGACGACGGCACGAGGCTCGCGGCCCTGTCCACACCTGTCTCAGCGGAGTGATCCCTTGACCGCCCGTCGATCACCCATCAAACCAGACGCGACGCTCGCCGAACAATCACTCGATGATGCTCTTTCCGCGCCATCGCGGCCAGGCCGGACCGCGCGGTTCTTGGGCGCCATTGCCAAGTACCCGACCTTTCGCCAGCTCTGGTTTGGGACGATGGCGGCTTCCGTCGGTCAGTGGATGCAGCAGATCGCGCTGGGCTGGCTGGCGCTCGAGCTGACCAACTCGCCGTCGTTCGTCGGTTTCGTGGCCTTTGCCGCCGGTATCCCATTCATCGTGATCGGTCCGCCGGCCGGGAATCTCATCGACCGCGGCGATCGTCGTCGCCTGCTACTCGTGTGCCAGCTCTTTGCCGCCGCCGTCGCCTTGGTTGTCGCCCTGCTGGTCTTCAGCCAGGTCGTCCAACCCTGGCATCTCTTGGTGACGGCCTTTCTGAATGGCAGCTTTCTGTCACTGATGACCCCGACCCAACAGTCGCTGGTGCCGATGCTCGTTGCTCGCACCGACCTCACCAACGCGATCGCCCTGATGAGCGCCGGGCAGAACTTGACCCGGGTCGCGGGGCCGTCGATCGCGGGTATCCTGATCGCCTGGTCGGGCGTCGGACCGGCCTTTGTTGCCCAGGCGGCCATGCTCCTCGTCGCCTTCGCCTTGGTCTCGCACCTCAGGTTGCCGCCACGAACAACGCCCGCCACGGTCGCCGCTGGTTTGTTTGACGGGCTCCGGCTGATTCTGACCACACCCGCGCTACGAGCCCTGTTCTTCATGGTCGCGATCTCGATGTTCTTCGTCTTTCCCTACCTGAACTTCATCAACGTCTTTGCCCGCGACATCCTGATGATCGGCGCCACCGGCCTGGGCGTCTTGATGGCTGCTTCTGGCTGCGGCGCCGTGGCCGGGGCGCTCTCTGTCGCGGCCCGCGGCCGGTCCGCCGGGGTGGGGCCGATGCTGGTGGTGCTGAGCGTTTTGTACGGGTTCGCCATCCTCGGCGTCGCGATCTCGAGCTCGGCGCCGCTGAGCGCCGGATTGATGTTTGTGGCCGGGTTCATGGGCGCCCTGGTCTTTAGCCTCAATACGGCGCTCGTCCAGCACCGGATTCGCGACGAGGTACGCGGCCGCGTGATGAGCGCCTATTTCCTGACCTGGGGCCTCATGCCGCTCGGCGCCCTACCCATGGGCGTCATTGCCGGCCTATTCGGTGCCCGCGTCGCGGTCGGCGCCGGCGCCTTGATTTCCTCATTGTTGATCGGCATCCTCGGCCTCACCTCGCGGGAGATTCGCGACCTCTAAACACGCTCACTACGATCGCGATGCGGGATCACGTCCGTTCGATGCTATGGATTGCGTGCCGAGTTGCTCGACGATGCGGGCGAGCTCGGTATCGAGTCGAGGCGTAATGGCGCGGCCGGCCCGGGTGATGTCCCGTAACGACGCTGGTAGGTCCGTGACCGGCGGCAGCAAGGGACCGATCTGGTCACGAAGCGCGCCCCGATACCAAGCGCCGAGTCTGCGCCGTACCTGGTTGACCGAGGGCGGCTCCTGTCCTCGTGCACTGGCAAGTTGGCTGATTTGGTCCCGCAAATCCTTGTTGGCAACCGGCAGCGCGGCGACCTGATCGACCACCTGGCGCTGGAGACGAATCGTATCGACGTCGGCATTCCAGTGCTGGACCAGGTCAAACGCGGATGCCGCGCCCCGCGCCCGGTCGCGGGTCTCATGCTCCACGGCTGGCTCATCAACCGCCGGTTGGTCCTGAAACACGAGCAGCGGTTTGATCGCATCGAGCCAGCACCCGATCGCGGCTCGAGCCAGTCGCATATAGTACAGACCCGCGAGGAGGCTTTCATCAACCGAGACCGGCAGCCGATCAACCCCGGCGAGCAGCCGCATCGTCCCCGCGCCTTCCATCGGACCAAAGAATTCGGCTGATTGCACGGGGACGAGGACGACCTCCGACCGCCGCACGGTGGTACGCAGGATACCTTGCCGTCGCTCGAGCATAAGGAGCGTTAGCGGGTAGTCGGGTGAGAGAAACACGCCGGGAATGAGCGCCGGGGATTCCCCGGCGTAGTGCAGATAGTCCCCGATCTGCTCGCCCAGTCCAAGTAGACCCTCGATCACGCTCGGGCTGACCTGCTTGGCCCGTGCCGTCTCGATGGAGAACTTCGCGTCCGCCGCCTGCATCGTTGGCGTGCCGTCGCACATGCCGAACAATAAAAGGTCCGGGTTTTGCAAACCGCGGCGGGAGGCGGCGGCCGCGATTCGCGGCACGTCGTCCAGCCGCGTCACGCGCTGCACGAGCAACGGCGAATCCGGCGCCGCCGGGTTCGGCCGCTCCTGGCCGGGCCACGTCATCGCGTGGGCCGCCGCCACATCAGCCCAGCGGGCGCCCACCATGTTGCTGGCGCCGCCGCGGTCGGCGAGGCTCATCACCACCCGGTTCAAGACGGCCGCGACTAAGTCTCCACCCGGCAACAGCGGCGAGCGAATCGATCGTCCATCCACGTTTCGTTGGTCCTCTGTCTGTACGCCTGGCCACCTTCCTACGCGGCGACCCGCCCGCGAGGAGGCGGGGCAGGCAGCCACCAGGGAGGATACCAGGGAAGACGCCAGTACCGTGCCTCGCGGTAGGCGGCGCGGGTGCTACACTTACTGTGGAGCCTACCCTCCGGGGTTCCGGGTCGTCCTCAGCGAAGCGAGATTCTCAATGATCGAGGATCACGGGTTCGTCCGAACCGAACCACCCAAGTCTCCGCTGGATCCGTTTTTATGTCAATTCCTCGGCTCGATCGAGGCGATGAGCAACGGCTATTTGCCGTCCTCGGATCGACACGCGGTTGCGATGGCGCTCGGCTGGCCGCTCGACTTCGCCGACGCCATTATGACAAGCGCGCGGGCACGCGGCTTGGTGGAGCGGGTGCTCATCGGCAATGGCCGGCGGCGATCACTCTGGCAGGTGTCGGCCCGCGGCCGGACTTGGCTGGAAATGACGACCGTCATGGGCCCGGTTTCCCTGGACAGTGAGCCCGATCTCAGCCAGAACCAGGCCGCCATGTTGTAGCGACGATGCCGGACGCCAGCGACGCCGGTCGACGCCACCCGACGACAACCATACCGACTCCCGCCACGCCGAACAGACACAGGATCCGCGCTGCCCAGTCGAGCCCATCCGTGTGGTAGGTCACGCGGAGCCTCACCGCGCCGGCGGGGATCGGCGCCGACATATACCCGTCATCAGTCCGCGTCAGCGGAACGGGCTGGTCGTTGACCGTGGCCCGCCAGCGTGGATACCAGTTCCGCCGGATGGTGGCGGTGCCGCCATCACTCGTACCAGTGGCAATCAGCCCGCTGCCATCGAGCGCCACGGTCGCGGCCTTGTCCCCCGCGAAGGTCACGAGCGTCACCGGATCGCGTACGCGAAAGACGGAGTAGAGCCCAGCCTGTCGCTGCTCTAGCCATGGCGCGGCCGCCGCCGCGGCCGCCGCTGGTCCGGTGACAACCACCGCCCCGATGCCGTGCCGCATCAGGTAGGTGGGATCGAGCGTTTGCTCGGGATCGGGGTAATGATGGCCCTTAGCCCACACGTAGCCCGGGGTTCCCACGTGGGAGTCATGCCAGGACCAGAGCCAGTTGTCGTACTGGAACGGGCGGTCCGTCCAGAGTGGCGCCCATAACCGCTGGTGCCAGGACAGCGCGGATCCGATGACCAGCAGGCCCGTTCCGGGCGCCGCCATCTCCGCCGCCAACGCGATCGCTTGCTTGAAGCCGGCAAATTCCGGTACGGCCGCCCGCTCGACCGGATAGAACGCGGCCGTCAGCGGATCGGTTTGACCGGGCACCGGGATCGCGCTGGAAGCGGGCGACACGCGGCCGACGATCAAGGCGATGACAAGCACCGCCACCGCGACATCGGCCACGAGACTCCCTGATCGTTTGAGTCGCGCCGTTAAGAAGCGAACGGCACGTTCTATGGCGACCGCGGCCAGGTAGACCGTCAGCAACCGCTGAAACGGCATCAGGCGGGTCGCCTCCAACCGCGCCAGCGACGAGCCAGCCTCACTGGTGAGCAGGAGCGTCACGAGGCAGTAAATGATGAGTGAGATGGCCGTCGCCCGCGCCGTGAAGTGCCTGAGCGTCAGCACCGCCAGCACGCCACCGGCGACCGCCGCCACCAGGACCGGGAGCGACACCGCGGCCAGCGCCGAGTCCAGATAATCACGAGCATCAACGTACCGCTCGTAGCGCACGAACTGGTACAGGTCTGAGAAGCGAGCCAGCGACACCAGCTCGGGGGCGGCGACGAGCATCGCCAACAGACCCACGACACCGATCCGGCGCGTCACCCGCCGCCTGTCCCGTGGCTCGCCGTCGCGGCGGGAGGCAGCCGCCAGCCAGACGCCGCCGCCGACCACCGCGAGGGCGACCAGCGACCGGGGGTTCGTGTAGACCGCCGCCGCGGCTGCCAGCACGGCGCCGGCCGCGGCCCACCGGCCGCCCCGCCACACATAGCGGGACAGCCAGGCCAGACAGAAGAGCGCGGCCACCGCCCCGCCGACGTTGGTCACCAACCCCCACTGTACGAGCTCGGTGTAGCCTCCATGCCACCAGTTCCCCGGGATCAAGACATGCAGCGCGAGCGCAACGAGCGCCACTCGCGGCGTCCAGCCATCCAGATTGGCCATCAACGCAAAGGCGATCCCCGGCAGGACAAAGATGACGGCGACGACGATCGTGTGGACCTGGGGCATCGAGAGGAATCCAAGGCTGATTGCCCAAACACCGACTTCGAGCCAGGGCACGCCCAGCGGATAAAATTCGACCGGGTACCCGCCCTGGTGGTGGCCAATCCAACGCGGGATCTCGCCGGCCAGCAGCGATCGCAGCAGCGTCTCGGCCCGAGTGATGTGGAAGGGGTGATCCACGCCGGCAAACGCCGTTGGCAGCCAGCGCTCGCCGTCCGTGGTCGCGACCAATTGGACCAACGAGAAGACACCGAGCCGCGCCGCCACCCAGAGCGCAAAGCCGGCCAGCGCGACCCACCACCAGACGCGCGACCCAAACCGCCGCCAATGCTGGAGACGCGTCGGCTTGATCAATCCGACTGATCCAACAAGCTATCGTTCGTGACGGACATCGCCAGCCAGAGCCCGATGAGGCACCCGGCTAGGATGATAATAGCCAGTGCCGTAGCGAGGGCGGCCGTGACGAACGGGCCCGCCACCACCGTCACCTCACGAACGAAAAGGGACCATATATCGATCACGCGGAGCGAACGCCCTTGCCGCCACCCGGCGGCGATCGGCACCCGGGCAAAGGCGATGAAGGCGACCAGTCCGACCGCGCCGAGTGCCCAAATCGCGCGGGCAACCGATAGCCGCCAGCGCGCCGGCACCGACCGTTCAATCGTCGTGGCAACCTCCGGTACAGCAATCGTTCGCGACGGCTCGCTCACGACCGTGGCGGGATAGTCGGAGGCCATCGCTAGACGCTCACAAATTGGGGCAGCACGTACTGGACGAAAATGACGACATTCAACATCACCATTGCCCCGAAGACGACTCCTTGCGCGTACCGGTGCCCCGCCAACGGAATGATCGTGCGTAAGCCCAGCATCGTCAACAGCGCCGCGGCATTGACCACGGGAAAGAAGTACCGGGCCTGGGTCAGTCCGAACTGCGTGCCGAATTGCACGACGGCAAGATAGGCGACGGCGCAGGTCAGTGCCAACATGAACAGTGAGATCCAAAGTGATCGCGACAACTGCAAGGCGGGCTCTGCCATCGCTTGCTCCCGTGGGTGCTGCCGCCGGGCTTGGCTGATGTACCACACCAAGCCCGTCAACGAGGCCAAGATTGGGATCGCGATCGCCCAGAGCAGCGTTGGCCGCAACGGTATCAGCCGCCAGCCAAACTCGCCCCAGGT
>JACCYK010000238.1 GCA_013696525.1 Chloroflexia bacterium | reverse complement strand
CCCGATCGCGAGGAAGATGGCGGGGAAGGCGAGCAGCGTATCCCAGACCCGCATCACCACCGAATCGACCCAGCCCCCCAAGTATCCCGCCACCACGCCGGTCAGGGTGCCGATGACCGCCGCCAGAATGACCGCTGAGAAGCCGGCTTGCAGCGCCGGCCGGGCGCCGTAGATCACCCGGCTCAACACGTCCCGACCCAGCTCGTCGGTGCCGAACCAGTAGGTGCTCGACGGCGGCGCCAGTTGATCGAGGAGGTGCTGCTCGTTCGGGTCATACGGCGCGACCAGCGGGCTGGCGATCGCCACCACCGCCAGCAAGAGCAGGCTGATCGCCCCAATCGTCCCCTTCCGGTGGCGAAGCAGCCGCCGCCCGACCGCGAGCGCCTGGCTCTCACCGCGCCAGCCCCGGCCGCGTCCCCCGGCCGGGACGGCGGGGGCTAGCAGCGTTTGCTCCGCTGTCGATTCGCGCATCTCGGACCGCTACCTTCCCGTGCCGCGACCACGCTACCGGCGGCCGCCCAGCCGAACGGACGGATCAAGATAGGCGTAGGAGAGATCGACCAGGAGGTTCGTCACCAGGAAGATCACGACCACCAGCATCAGGGTCGCCTGCACCACCGGGTAATCGCGATTGAGGATCGAGCTGACCACCAGGCGGCCGATCCCCGGATAAGCGAAGACGGACTCGGTGACGACGGCGCCGCCGAGCAGGGTGCCAAATTGGATGCCGAGCGCGGTCACGATCGGCAGCAGCGCGGTCCGCAGGGCGTGGCGGCCGATGACAACCATTTCGCCCAGCCCCTTCGCCCGCGCGGTGCGCACATAATCCGCCGCCAACACGTCGATCATCGAGGAGCGGACGAAGCGGGAGAAGACCGCCAGGTTCGAGACCGCGATCGTGATCACCGGCAGGATCAGGAATTCCAGGTTGAAGAAGGACGACTGCCCTGGCAGGCCCAGCCCCGAGGGAGGCAGCCACCGCAACCGGACGCTGAACAGCAAGATGAGCAGGATGCCCAACCAGAAGCTCGGGATCGAGAGGCCGAGCGAGCTGAGGCCGGTGACCACGTAGTCCGCCCCCCGATTCTGCCGCACCGCCGCCAGGATCCCCAGCGGAAAGCCGATCAGCACGGCCAGGCCGAGCGCGATCAGCGCCAACCGCAGGGTGTGGGGGAACGCCTCGGTGACGAGGGTGGCAACGGGCCGGTTGTAGACCTGGGAGCGGCCGAGGTCGAACCGCGCGACATCCGAGAGCCACACCCCATACCGAACCGGGATCGGTTGATCCAGCCCGAGCCGAACCCGTTCCAGCGCGACTTGCTCATCGGTCGCTTCCATCCCCAACCGCATCCGCGCCGGATCGCCGGGCGCGAGCTGGATAATGGCGAAAATGAGGACCGAGGCCAGGAAGAGGGTCGGCACCAACATCAAGAGCCGCTGAGCAAGGTAGCGCGGCACTAGCCCCTGCCCCGGTCGTGAGCATATCGGCAGTCGGTGCCCGCGGCCGCTGGACTGAAGTCCGCGCTGATCATCACGAAGTCCCTCCGGGACTAAGCACAAGTAATCGTCCGTGAGCGCGGTTAAATCCGTTATATGCTAACCATTTTCGCGCATTCGACGTGTCGTGCTCAGTCCTGAAAGGACTTCGTAATGCTCAGCGCGGAACTTATTCCAGCGGCCGCGGGCGCACCCGTACGATTCCCGCACTAAGCAACCGAAGTCCGTGTGAGTCGCAAGTCGTGAGTGGAGACCGCACGGTGGACACCGACAACCGCACGATCGACCCTCCTTCACTCACGACCTACGACTTACGCCTCGATCCAAGCGGTGTCGGCGAAGATATTGCCGTTGAGGTCGAAGTGAACGTCTTGCACGGCGGTGTCGAAGGCCCAGACCCGGGGGTCGGTGGCGACCTGGATCATGTGGCAGGATTCGACCACGATCTCGTTCAGGCGCTGGTAGATCTCGCGCCGGCGCGCTTCGTCCACCTCGACCGCGCCTTCGGCGACCAGCTCCTCGATCTCCTCGTTGATGTAGCCGTAGCGGTTGGTCTCGCCGCCCCGGTAGTTGCCCTGCGTGCTCCAGAAGATCGCGGGGTCGCGGGTGGTGCGCGCGTTGAGCCAGGGATGCAGATCGAAGCCGAGCAGGTCGCCGGCCTCGCCGATCTCGTAGAACCGGGCGACCTCGACCTCGTTGACGGTGAGATTCACCCCGATCTGGGCCAGGTCCGCCTGCCAGATCAGCGAAAAGAGCTGCATCTGTGGCCAGCGAGCGGTGGTGTTGATCGTCATTTGCAGGTTCGAGACGCCTGCCTCCTCAAGCAGGGCCGCCGCCTGCTCGAGATCGAAGGCGTAGGGCAGCACCAAGTCTTCCCGGTAGGCTAGTGAGGCCGGGCTGAAGAAGGGCGAGATGATCGGGCTGGAGACGCCGAAGAAGGCGCTCGGGACCATGCCCTCGCGATTCAACGAGTACGACAGCGCCTGGCGCACCGCCGGCTGATCGAACGGCGGCTTCTGAATATTGACGATGACGTTGAAGACGCTGCCGGCGTCCTCGTTGATCACGACCTCGTAGTTGTCGTCCGCCTGCAGGGGGCCGACATCGCCCAGGCCGGTGACCTGGATGCCGGACACCGTGCCCGATTGCAGGTTGGGGACAAGCGTTTCCGACCGCTCCAGGCGGCTGAACAGGATCTCGTCCAGGCGGGGGATGTCCTCCCGGTAGAAGGCGTCGTACCTCGGTAGCCGGAGGTACTGGTTGGGCACCCATTCCGCCATGCTGAAGGGGCCGGTGCCGACCGGCAGGGTTTGCAGCATCTCGGCATCGGCCGGGTCGTCGATCCGGATCGCGAACCAGTAGTCGAGGATGTCGGTGATGTAGGGGACCGGGTTCTCGAAGTGCAGCTCCAAGGTCAGCGGGGCAGCCGCCCGCACGTCCGTGATCGCGGCGATCAGCCCCTGGAACTTGGCGACCGCCGGACTCTGCAGCAGCTCCTCGTCCTTCGTATACCCGTACATGGTGACGAAATCTTCGGCCGTCAGCTCGGTGCCGTCATGCCAAGTCACGCCCGGCCGCAGTTGCACGGTGAACGTGAGGCCGTCTTCCGACAGCTCCCACGACTCGGCAATGTCCGCTTGCGGCTCGCCCTCATGGTTCTTCCAGGTCAGGCGCGAGAAGACCTGGTTGTAGATCCCCATGTTGGTCGCCGACACGGCCCAGGGATTGAAGTCGTTGAAGTCGCCCGATTCCGCGTAGTTGAAGGTGCCGCCTTGCGTCGCGGTCTGGGTCGTTGGCGCGGCCAGCGCCGCCGGCGCCCGCCCCACGACCGCCGCCGCCGGAACGGCCGTCGACAGTGCCACGAATTGCCGCCGCGAAAGATTCCGCCGTTGGACGCTCATCGTTCACGCTCCTTTTCGTTCCGTCGCTCTCCATTTGTCACGCTGCTCGCGAGCCGGCGCCTGGCCACCAACGCCCGGTTTCTCATCACGGCCGTGATGCGGCCTTCCGGCGACGCCCTCGCGACGCCGCTGCCGGCGATACGCTCCGGCCGGCCTGGATCGCCTGGCTGGACCGAAACGCGATCCCCCGGGGCAAGGGTTGCCGGGGTGGTTCGGCGACCGACTGCCGTGTCAACCGCGCCGCCCGCAGCACATGCTCGCGGAAGGCCGCTTCCGCCCGGTCGGGATCGCCCGCTTGCAGCGCGGCCAGCAGCGCCTGGTGGCGGGCGACGAGACTGTCGATGTCATGCGGGGTGTGGGGCGAGACGGCCGGCGCCAGCAGCCAGGCGAGCGGGTGGAGGGTCTGCCACACCTTGCTCAGG
>JACCYK010000213.1 GCA_013696525.1 Chloroflexia bacterium | reverse complement strand
GTGATCCGGGCGGTACTGGATACCGCCAATGTCCTGGCCTCCGGCTTCGCCGGTGAAGAGGTTCCGGCGAGCACACCTGGGGCGATCGTGCGGCACAGGCGCCGCGGCCGCTTCGAGCCTGTCGTTTCTCCTCATATTTTCATGGAGCTTGGCCACATGTTTGCCAAGCCATACTACAGATCTCGCCGCTCGGACGCACAAATCGACGCGGCGATGCTCGTACTCATCACCGAGGCGTCGTTTTCCGTCCCGACCGTGGGAATTTACGACGTGGCCACTCACCCGGAGGATGACCTGGTGCTGGCGACGGCCGTCAGCGCCCACGTTGACTACCTGGTGACCGGGGACAAGCAGGTGCGGCGGCTTGAGGCAATCCAAGGCGTGAGCATCGTCTCGCCCCGGCACTTCCTAACCCTGCTCGAGCAGGAAGGGTCAGAGGGTTGAGACGGGTGCGTGCCAACGACACGACTCAGGGCTGTTCATAGAGCGCCCGCACCGCGAGCCGATAGCCAGGATCAACCAGCAGGTCGATGTTGTCGCTGATCAGGTCGATGCCGCCGAGTGGCCGCCGCGAGAAGAGGGCGAGCACTGCTGGGTCGGTCACCGACTCCTGAATGATCGGGACGAAGCTTTCGCCGTGGATCACCGTGAAGGGCCGCCCGTGGAACGGCGTCGCTCGCTCGGGCAGCGGCGCGGTGATGCCGAGCGCATTGTGCATCCGCACCAAGTATTCGCTGGCAGCGACGAGCGCCTCGTTCCGCTCCGGCCACGCCGGGGCCATCTGGGCTTGCCAGAGCAACGGCGTCAAGTTCGGGGCGCACGCCAGCCGGGCGAAGGCGGTGCCAAACCACTTTGGGTACGGGGCATAGCGCCGTTCCATCAGGAAGCACAGGGTCATCACATCCCGGACCAGGCGGGAGCCGATCAGTGCCGACCCCAGCTCGTCGCCGACGATCCCGGCCCGCGGCAGCAGATGCTCCGCCTGGCCGATCCGTTGCCAGCCGGCCGCCAGCAGGTAGCGCCAGACATCGGACGGGTAAAAGGCGAGCCGCTGCCGAAGTGCGGTCAGCTCCTCCGTCCCATCGTGATACACCGCCCCGGCGGTGACGTCCAACAGGCGCTGCATCGGAAAGCTCAGCCAGTCGGCGGCGGTCAGCCGTTGCTCCAGCGCGAAGCCCAGCGTCTCCTCGACAAACGCGGACACCGTGGTCGGGTGCACCCAATGCTCGACCGGAAACGGGCCATCGGATTGGGCGAAAAAGATCGGATAGCCGCGAAACGTGGCCGGCAGCGAGTCCGCCAGGAGGCGCCGGATGTCCTCCGCCAGGTGATGATCCTCGGCCTGGAGGAAGAGGGCCAGCATCGGTCCCCAGTTGTGGTCGGTCGACATCTCGGTATCGAAGCCGAGGACATCGCTGCCATCGCCCACCCGTGCCGCGGCGTAGGGGAGATCGGGAGCATGCCGGTCGAGCAGGGGTCGGACAACCTCAGCGTAGAACTGCCGGTTTAATTCGAGACCCGGCAAGAACGTCCCCAATGGCCCTACTCCCTTCCCGTTAGCGCCGGACGAAGCGGTCCGCCCGGAACGGCGCGATCGCGGCCGGCGCCGCCCCGGTCGTGAGCAGCTCGGCGATCGCCTCACCCGTGGCCGGGGCCAGGGTGACGCCGAGCATGGCGTGCCCGCTCGCGATCGCCAGGTTGCCGAAGCCGGGCGCCAGCCCGATCACCGGCAGGCCGTCCGGGGTCAGCGGCCGACCGCCGGCCCAGACCGTATCCGGGGTCGCGCCCTCCGGCCAATCACGGAGAAACCCGGCCCCGGCACGACGAATCGCCGCCACCCGCCGCGGCTCGATCCGGTGGTTCAAACCGGATAGCTCCATCGTCCCCGCCAGCCGCAGCCTGCCGTTCAGGGGCGTGATCGCCACCCGGTCCTCATGCAAGTAGAGCGCGTGGCGGACCGGCTCAGGCACCGGCGCGGGGACGAAATCGAGACTGTACCCCTTGCCCATCTCGATCGGCACCCGCACCCCCGCCCGGCGCAGCAGCGGCTCGGTCCAGACCCCGGCGCAGACGACGACAGCATCGGTGATCGGCACAACGCCGTCGCTGGTGCCGAGGCCTCGCACCCGGCCCCCGGCATGATCGAACCCCGTCACCGTGACCTGGGACCGGATCTCGACGCCAGCCCGTTGCAACCACTGCCGCAGCCCGCGGACCAGCGAATCGGGCCGCAAATGCCGGTCCCGCTCGATCCAATAGCCCCCCGCCAGTCCAGGGACTAGGGCTGGCTCTAACTCCCGCAACCCGGCGCCATCGAGGAGCGCGATATCGCGGTAGCCGAACGGCCGCAGCAGCCCCAGGGCGGCGAAATCATGCTCCAGCGCCGCCCGCTGCCGGTAGCCATAGACCAGTCCCGTCCGGTGCTCCTCGAACTCGACCCCGGCCGCCCGCAGCGCGTCGTAGAGCGCCAGCGTCTGCCGGCCGAGCTCACCGATCGCGGCGAACCCCGCCTCGTGATCGCGCCGGTTGCACCGCCGCCAGAAGCCGAGCAGCCAGCGCAGGAAGCCGGGGTCGGCGCGGGGCCGGACGTAAAGCGGGCTCTCCGGCCGCAGCATCCAGCGGATCGAGGTGCCCACCAGGCCGGGCGCTGGTACCGGCCCCGCCAGCGAGGGCACTACCCAGCCCGCGTTGGCGTGGGACGCGGCCCGCTCCCCCGGCCCCGCGTCGAGCACCGTCACCG
>JACCYK010000204.1 GCA_013696525.1 Chloroflexia bacterium | reverse complement strand
TCGTTCAAGTCCGACGTGGCGAACCGGCCGCCATCGAGCTGGACCATCGGTCGCAGCTCGGGCGGAATTACCGGCAAGGCGGTGAAGATCATCCAATGCGGCTTGTTGCCGCTCTTCCGCAACGCTTCGATGACCCGCAGCCGCTTGGTCGCCTTCTTCCGTTTGACGTCCGACGGCGCCTGAATCTCATCGCGCAACTGGACCGCGATCTGATCGAGATCGATCCGCTGCGAGACGTACTCGTGAACGGCCTCAGCCCCCATCGCCGCCCGGAACACGCCCGGAGGCACGATGTCAATCAGCTCGCGATACTGGGTCTCAGTCAGGATCTGAAGTTCCTTCAGGTCGGAGATGAGCTTGACCGCCTCGTCACGCTCCTTCTCCAACTCCTTAACTTGCTCCGCCAGCGCGTCGTCGATCTTCTTCCGCTTCTCATCCGCTTCGAAGGTCAGGTAATCGCGCTCGGCCCCGGCCAGCGCCTCACTGCCGGTCGTTTCGGCGCTCGCCCCGCTCTCGATCCGGTCCACTTCATCACGTTTCGCGTCACGCAGGGCGGTCGTCCGGTCCGCGTTGACCGCCGCGTCCTGCTCGACGATCAGGCGGCCGCGAAACGTGATGTTTTCCGGCGCCGGCTTGTTCTTCAAACCTTTGAGCATCTTCAGCACGGCGTCGAATTCGGTCTCCAGCGCCTCGAGCTCTCCCTGGCGCCGACCGGTGATGGCGGTTTCCAGACTATTTCGGCCTTGATCGAGATTGGCGACATCAAGACCAACCGCCTCGCTGATCTCAGCCAGCTGCTGGTCCGCCTCGGCCTGGAGCTCGGCCACCGCCGAGGTGTGCTCCTCGTTAATCTCGGCCAGCGCGGCTTCTCTGGCCTCAGGGTCCACATTGGTCACGAGGTAGGATGCGAAGTAGAGCACCCGCTCGAGGTTGCGCGGCGAGATGTCGAGCAACAAACCCAACCGGCTCGGGGTACCTTTGACATACCAGATGTGAGCGACCGGCGCGGCCAGCTCAATGTGCCCCATCCGCTCCCGGCGCACCTTGGCTCGGGTGACCTCGACCCCACATTTGTCACAAACGGTCCCGGCGTGCCGGATCCGCTTGTACTTACCGCAATAGCACTCCCAATCTTTGGTGGGGCCAAAAATTCGCTCGCAGAAGAGACCGCCATGTTCCGGCTTCAGGGTCCGGTAGTTGATCGTTTCCGGCTTCGTTACCTCGCCATAGGACCAGCCGCGGATGGCCTCCGGCGAAGCCAGGCTAATGCGAATTGCATCAAAATTGTTGACATCGAGGACGCGGCTCCGACCGCGGTCGCCCCGCGAAAAGCCGTCTCCCCGGCTCGCCGACCGTCCGCCTTCGAGCTCGCTCAACATCGGACGGGACAGGGCTGTTTCCACCGAAAGAGCGGACAGATCAGAATTGGTAGTCGTCATCTTTCCTCCATGCAGGGCATGAACCAATGAACCGCTGAGGGTCGCGCGCTCCCAGTCAAGCATGGCCTCGGCCAACCTGATCCGCGCGGGACCTTCATGATTCGTTGCCTCAACCGTCCCTAGTCGACCGTCCGCTCAAACCCGCTGAGATTAATCCGATCCAGGCTGGAGAGAAGATCGCGCGACGTGTCCTCGCTGAACTCGACCGTCTGCTCGTCCTCGTTGATCACGTCAATCGAGAGGCCGAGCGATCGCAGCTCCTTGACGAGCACCTTGAACGATTCCGGCACCCCGGCGCCGACGATCTCTTCTCCCTTGACAATCGCTTCGTAGGTCTTCACCCGGCCGACCGTGTCGTCCGACTTGACCGTGAGCATCTCCTGAAGTGTGTAGGCCGCGCCATAGGCATACAGCGCCCACACCTCCATCTCGCCGAACCGCTGGCCGCCGAACTGGGCTTTGCCACCCAGCGGCTGCTGCGTCACCAGTGAGTAGGGGCCCGTCGACCGGGCGTGAATCTTGTCTTCGACGAGGTGGGCCAGCTTCAGCATGTAGATCACGCCGACCGTCACCGGCCGGTCGAACTTCTCTCCGGAGCGGCCGTCGTAGAGATCGACCTTGCCGTCTTCCGGCAGGCCGGCCTCGACCAGCGCCTGCCGGATCTCCTCCTCACGAGCGCCATCGAAAACCGGGGTCGCCACCCGGAACCCGAGACGAGACGCGGCCCATCCCAAATGGGTTTCCAACACCTGTCCCAGGTTCATCCGGGACGGCACCCCGATCGGGTTCAGAATAATGTCGACCGGGGTGCCGTCCGGCAGGTAGGGCATGTCCTCGATCGGCAGGATCCGCGAGATCACGCCCTTGTTCCCGTGACGGCCGGCCATCTTGTCGCCCTCGGAGATCTTGCGCTTCTGGGCGATGCTGACCCGCACCATCTCGTTGACGCCGGCCGGCAGCTCGTGGTCCGAGTTGTCCTCCCGCCGGAACTGCTTCACGTCGATGATCTTGCCATGGACGCCGTGCGGCACCCGCAGCGACGTGTCTTTGACCTCACGCGCCTTCTCACCGAATATGGCACGCAGCAGGCGTTCCTCGGCGCTCAGCTCGGTCTCGCCGCGCGGCGTCACCTTGCCGACCAGGATATCGTTCGGCCGCACCTCGGCCCCAATCCGGATGATGCCGTTCTCGTCGAGGTTGGCCAGGCTTTCCTCACCCACGTTCGGAATGTCACGGGTGATCTCTTCCGGCCCCAGCTTGGTGTCCCGCGCCTCCGTCTCGTACTTCTCGATGTGGATCGAAGTAAAGACGTCGTCTCGGACCAACCGTTCGCTGATCAGGATGGCATCCTCGAAGTTGCCGCCCTCCCAGGGCATGAATGCGACGAGGACGTTCTGGCCCAGCGCCAGCTCGCCGTTCTCGGTCGACGACGAATCGGCGATGATCTCGCCCGATTCGACCTGCTGACCCACCCGCACGCTGGGCCGCTGATTGATGCAGGTGTCCTGGTTGGAGCGAACGAACTTCTGCAAATTATACAGATGCTCAGCGCCACTATCGTCCCGAATCTCGATCTGACGGCCGCTCACGGCCGTGATTTCGCCGGAGTGCTTGGACACCAGCACCTGTCCGGAATCCTTCGCCGCCTGATACTCGACGCCGGTGCCGATCACCGGGGCTTGCGGTCGCAGTAGCGGCACCGCCTGCCGCTGCATGTTGGCGCCCATCAACGCCCGGTTGGCATCGTCGTGCTCTAAGAACGGGATCAAGGCGGTCGCCACCGACACCACCTGCTTGGGCGAGACATCCATGTAGCGGACAGATTCCGCATCCACCACCGGGAAGCGGTGACCGCCGCCCATCCGGACCACGACCTGGTCCGGAATCAAGCGGCCATTTGCCTCAATCGGGGTGTTGGCCTGGGCGATCATGACGTCCTCTTCGCGGTCGGCGGAGAGGTAGTCGATGATGTGTGTCGCCACCGGCTTGATCCGGATTGACTTCAATCCGGACTCCTGAATGGCGGCCGCGATCGCGTCCGTGATTTCAGCGCCAGCGGCGGCGATTTCGTTCCCGCTCTTGGGATCGACCGCCGCATCGCGCAGGATCTGCCCGACCAGCGGCACTTCCGGATCGTCAACCAGCAACTGCGAGGCGATCCGCCGGTACGGGGTCTCGATGAACCCGTACTGGTTGATCTTGCCGTAGGTTGCCAATGAACCGATCAGGCCAATATTCGGCCCTTCCGGCGTCTCAATCGGGCAAATCCGCCCATAGTGCGACGGGTGAACGTCACGCACATCGAACCCGGCCCGGTCCCGGCTCAGACCACCCGGTCCCAGCGCCGACAACCGTCGCTTATGAGTCAGCTCCGCCAGCGGGTTGGTCTGGTCCATGAACTGCGAGAGCTGGCTGCCGCCGAAGAACTCGCGCACGGCGGCCATGACCGGTCGCGTCGTGCTGACCAGGCCTTGCGGTGTCACCGTCTCCGGGTCCTGGATCGTCATCCGCTCCCGGATCCCGCGCTCCAGGCGCTGGAAGCCGGTCCGCACATGCATCTGGATCAGCTCACCCACCGCTCGGACGCGACGGTTGCCAAGATGATCGATATCATCCGGCTCGCTCAGCCCGTTGCTGAGGCGGATCATCTCGCGAATGATCTCCACCATGTCATCCTGCGTCAGGATCCGGCTATCGCTCGCGCCCGACTGCCCGCGATGCAGACGCTCGTTCAGCTTGTAGCGGCCAACCCGCGCCAAGTCGTAGCGCCGGTCGTTGAAAAAGAGGTTTTCCAGCAACGAGGTCGCGTTGTCGCGCGTCGGCGGGTCACCCGGCCGCAAGCGCCGGTACAGCTCGATCAGCGCCTCTTCACGGCTCTTCGTCGGCTCCTTATCCAGCGTCGTCGCGATGAACCGCCGATCCGGATTGGTATCGACATCGGCGAAGGTTTCGAGCAACTGCTCGTCCGACTCAATACCGATCGCCCGCAACAGGATCGTGACCGGCATCTTTCGCTTACGATCAACCTTGACCGAGAGGACGTCGCGGTTCGACGTCTCGAGCTCGAGCCAAGCCCCGCGGTTCGGGATCAGCTTTGCCGTCGCCAGCAACTTCCCCGTCGCCGTGTCCGGCACCCGCTCAAAATAGACACCTGGCGATCGCACGAGCTGCGAGACCACGACGCGCTCGGCGCCATTGATAATGAACGTGCCATCGGTCGTCATCATCGGGAAGTCCCCGAGGAAAATCCCGTCTGGCCCCGTTTCTTTGATCTCACCCGTCTCGCGCATGACCAGGCGGGCCCAAATCCGCAGGGGAGCGGCATAGGTTATGTCGCGCTCGCGGCAATATGCCTCGACGATGCGCGGGTCGAGCTTGGCCCGCTCTTGAATGTCTCCCTTTGGCAATCGGGTCCAGGTTGGGTCGAACCGGTAATCCAAAAACGTCAACTCCATCTTCTTGTGATGGTCGCTGATTGGCGAAATCTCGTCGAGCAGCTCCTTCAGGCCCTCTTCCCGGAACCAATTGAACGACTCAATCTGAACCTGGACGAGGTTGGGCATTTCCCAAACGGTCGGGATCCGCGAGTAGGAACGCCGGTCAACTCCCGAGTTCGACATGACGCGTCGCTGACGCGCTTCGGCCGCTTCGTCAATTCCCCAGGTTCGTGTTGTCGCCACCACCACTTGCCGTTACTCCTCCCAGATGTTGTCCACGCGACCCGTCGCTCCGATTCATGGAGAACGTGCCTCGCGGCACCGCGAACGCGCGTCCGGGCGGCGAGCCACTATCTCCGGCTCGGCCAATGACCGGTGCGACAGACGTTTCGAACTGATATACTTCGCGGGAAACACAGATACGGGAGGGCAGACTACTCCCCTCCCGGCCTTTATTGGTGTAACGGAAGCTGGTCCGTACGCCTCGCCCAGCTCAATGATGCTCCATCCGTCAGCCGTCCGACCGAAAGCTCGGTCCAGACCGCGAATGAATATTGTATTCGCCCCCTCCGCTATTGTCAACCTTTTTTGCGACCCATTTTTTTCATCGCCCGAAGCAACAGCCATTCCCCATGCTATGATCGGGCCGACTCTCAGTTTGGCTCGTTCGGTGGCTTCCACCGGGAGATGACGCCTACGAGCGGAAGGGTGTTCCATGCAAGACGGGCAGCGGGCAGCACGGCCCAAGGTCACGATCGTCGGCGCCGGCATGGTGGGCGGTGCGCTGACCCAGTTCCTGGCTCTTCGCGACTATGCCGATATTGTCCTGGTTGACATCGTCGAGGGTTTGCCCCAAGGCAAGGCGCTCGATCTGATGCAGGCCGGCCCGATTCTCGGCTTTGATACGAGGATCACCGGTACTAATGGCTATACCGGGACAACCGACTCCGATGTCGTGGTGATCACCTCCGGGATCGCCCGCAAACCGGGCATGAGCCGCGATGATCTGCTCCGGACCAACATGGGGATCGTGCGGTCCGTTACCGCCCTAGTCGTCGAGCACTCGCCGGCGGCGGTCGTCATCGTCGTCTCGAATCCGCTCGATGCTATGTGCCACGTTGCCTATGACGCCGCTCATCTGCCGCGCGAGCGGGTGATTGGGATGGCCGGTGTCCTGGACGCGGCCCGCTTTCGGACATTCATCGCGATGGAGCTCTCGGTCTCGGTCGAAGACGTCTCAGCGCTGGTCCTGGGCGGCCACGGCGACACCATGGTGCCGCTCTCACGGTTTTCGACCGTGAACGGTATCCCCCTGCCGGAGCTGTTGCCGGCGGACCGGATCGCGGCCCTCGAATCACGGACCGCGAAGGGGGGCGCCGAGGTCATCTCCTTGCTCAAGACCGGAAGCGCCTACACCGCGCCAGGCGCCTCGGTGCTGCAAATGGTCGACGCGGTGATCCTCGATAAACAGCGCGTCATCCCGTGCAGCGTGCTCCTTCAGGGCGAATACGGCATCAGCGGCGTCTTCGTTGGCGTCCCGATCAAGCTTGGCGCCGGCGGGGTCCAAGAAATCATCCAACTCGACCTTGCCGAACAGGAGCGCGCCGCGCTGCATCAGTCAGCGAACGCGGTCCAGGGACTCGTCGACGCGATGGCCCGGCTCGCCAGCGAACCTCAGGTCTGAGATACCGGCCCGTTCGCTCAAACTGAGCCAGTCGATGACCGCCGATCGGAGTAAGCGGTAGACTTCCCCTCACGTCTCCACCGCGCCAGAGACCTTGGTGTCGTTTCAGGGAACGGATCAAAACGCCATGAACAGATCGCTCGACCAGCGCGGTGGCTCGCTCTTTGCGATCCGCAACTTCGTAAACGTGTTGAAAGAGATTAGTTTTGATGAGGTGCGGGAGCAGGCGGAGACATTGCCCCGGCTTCTCGTGTTGGCGCCCACCACGGCTGGGGCCCGCGATCTCGGGTTGCGGCTCACTGGCCACACTGGCGAGCTCGCGATCACCGCCCGTGAGCTTAGCGCACCACCCGCCGACCTCGATCGCTTCGACGCCGTCATCGTTTTCGACCCGGCCGGCACTGGCGTCGCCCGGTCGATCCGGGACCGGCAAATGCTGGCCAGTGGCGTCTCGGCCGTCCAATCCTATTCCGACGACAGGTCTGATTCAGAAGTCGCCCTCGAATCGCTACGGCACAGTATCGTCCGCGCGGCGCTGGACCGTGCTCCCGCCTTCGGCCGGGCCTTCCCCGTCTTTCGCCCGGCGGCGGCGCGGGCCGTGGTCAACGAAGCCTCGATGGCAAATGCCCAGTTCGCGTTGATCTCCAACATTCCGGCCTTGATCCCGATCGTCGGCGGCCTGGCGTCCGCCGGCGCCGATCTCATCGTCTTGACCAAGAACCAGATGATGATGATGTACAAGTTGGGCGCCATGAATGGCCGCGACCTGCACGATCAACTTGCCATCATCCAAGAGCTGGTGCCCGTCGTCGGCGCCGGCTTTCTCTGGCGTTCGCTCGCCCGCGGCGCCTCGTCAATGTTACCATTTGCCGCCGGCACCATTCCAAAGGTTGGCATCGCCTACGCCGGCACCATGGCCATGGGCCTGGCCGCCGATTACTACTACCGCACGGGTCTGCGCCCGACCCGTGACCAGTTGAAGGGCTTTCAACGGCAGGCAACGAAAATCTTCCGCCGCCTGCCGTTGCCGCTCATCCGTCAACGGTCTACTGATGATGCGTCGGTGATCGAAACGACCGGGTCGGTTAAGACCGATCAGGCCAGTCAGTTCCCTATTCGTCAGTTGTCCCCTCCCGACCAGCGGTTAAGCAACCACGACGGGGAGCGGCACGAGCCCTCGACCTAACGATGCCAACCGCGCGACCGAGCTACCGCTTCGAGCCACCGCTCATAGCGTTCGTCGCTCTCCTGTTTGGCCATCTCCGGCGCGAACCGCCGATCAACCAGCCAGCGGTCCGCCACCTCCGCTTGGTCGCGCCATACGCCGGCGCCAAGGCCGGCAAGATAGGCCGCGCCGAGAGCGGTTGTCTCGATCGTCTGAGGGCGCACTACCGCCACGCCGAGCACTTCCGCTTGGATCTGCAGAAGCAAATCATTCGCCGCGGCCCCGCCATCCACGCGGAGCTCATGCAGCGCGATCCCTGAATCCCGCTCCATCGCCTCGACCACATCCCGTGTCTGAAAGGCGATCGCCTCCAGCGTCGCCCGCGCGATGTGGGCAGCGGTCGTGCCGCGGGTGATGCCGACGATGGTGCCCCGCGCGTGCGGCGCCCAGTGCGGTGCGCCCAAACCTGTCAGTGCCGGCACAAAGACAACGCCGCCGGCGTCCGGCACTGAGGCGGCCAGCGGTTCCACCGCCGCCGCCGTGTCGATGATCCCCAGCCCATCGCGCAACCACTGCACCGCCGAACCCGTGTTGAAGATCGCCCCTTCCAAGGCGAAGACCGTTTGGCGCCCAATGTCCCAGGCGACCGTCGTGAGCAGTTGATGCGCGGAGGCCATCGGCTCGGAGCCGGTATTCATCAAGAGGAACGAACCGGTGCCGTAGGTGTTCTTGGCCTGGCCCGGCTGGTAACACGCCTGGCCAAAGAGCGCGGCTTGCTGATCGCCGGCCACGCCCATCACCGGCAGGGTAGCCCCCAAGAGCTCCGGTCCGATTTCACAGATGAGACGCTGGTTCGGTCGAACCGCGGGTAGAATCGCGGCGGGAATGTCCAGCGCGGTCAGGAGCTCGTCCGACCAGGTTCCGGCTCGGATGTCGTACAGCATGGTGCGCGCCGCATTGGATGGGTCGGTGACATGCTCCCGACCTTGCGTCAGCCGCCAGATCAACCAGGAATCGACGGTACCGAACGCGATGTCTCCGCCGTCGGCCCGCCGTCGCAACTCAGGGTCTTGCTCGAAGCACCACACAATCTTCGTCGCCGAGAAATAGGCGTCCGGCAC
Source organism: Chloroflexia bacterium (assembly GCA_013696525.1). Taxonomy (GTDB): domain Bacteria; phylum Chloroflexota; class Chloroflexia; order Thermomicrobiales; family UBA6265; genus JACCYK01. Next base: position 3,693 of record JACCYK010000204.1, on the reverse strand, counting down.
CAAGCCAGTGATCCGCTGGATTTGGCTCGTCAGCCCACGGGCGACAAGCTGCTCGACGATGGGCGCGGATTGCCGGCTTTGCCAGACGATCGCCGGACCGATTGGCTCCCCGCTGGTTCGATCCCAGAGGATCGTGGTCTCTCGCTGATTGGCAATGCCGATCGCCGCGATCTGGTCGGCTTCGATTCCGGCCTTCGCAACCGCTTCCCGGGCCACGACCTTGGTGGTTTCCCAGATCTCGTTGGGATCCTGATTAACCCAGCCGGGGTGCGGGAAGTCCTGCGCCGTCGGCACCTGGGCGATCCCTCGAATCTCGCCCGCGGAATCGAAAACGACCGCGCGGCTTGAGGTCGTTCCCTGGTCGAGCGCGAGGATCAGACCCGCTGCTGCCATGACTGGTGCTGATCTCCCCCGCCGATCCCTATGCGATTTCGAATTCGGTCAAGCGCTGCTTAAACTCGCTCAAGTCAAGGCCAAGCATCACTGATGCCGCCAGCCGGTCGCCGTCCGTCTGCGTCAACGCTTCCGAGAGCGCGCGCCGCTCAACCTCGGCCAACAGCTCCGAGAGCGACGCACCCTTGCGCAACCGCTGCCCAATGTCCACGAATCGGCGGTTGTCGGCGCCGGAGAGGTCAATATGCTCGTCCGCGATGACGCCGCCCTGGCAGAGCACGGTGGCCCGTTCAATCACGTTTTCGAGCTGGCGCACGTTTCCGGGCCAGTCATGTTCAAGGAGCATTCGCATCGCGCCCTGACTGATCCGGGACGGGCCGGCGGCGGCGGAGAAGCGGTGTTTATCCAAGAAGTGCTCAACCAGGAGCGGAATGTCGTCACCGCGATCCCGCAACGGGGGCAGGAAGATCGAGATCACATTGAGCCGGTAGTACAGGTCTTCGCGGAACCGGCCGTCCTCAACCTCTTGCTCAAGCACTTTGTTCGTGGCCGCGATGACGCGAGTGTCAATCTTGACCGCGACCGAGCCCCCGACGCGCTCGAACTCCCGCTCTTGCAAGACGCGAAGGAGCTTTTTCTGCGTCGCCAGCGACATCTCCCCGACCTCGTCGAGAAAGATCGTCCCTTTGTTGGCCATCTCGAACCGGCCCTTGCGCTGATTAATCGCCCCGGTGAAGGACCCCTTCTCATGCCCGAACAGCTCGCTCTCGAGCAGCGTTTCGGGCAACGCGGCGCAGTTGACCTTGACCAGCGTGCCAGAGCCGTACGAGGACGACCGGTGGAGGACGGTGGCCACCAACTCTTTGCCGGTGCCCGTTTCTCCCGTGATCAGCACGGTCGCGTCGGATCGCGCCACCCGGCCAACCGTCTTGTACACCTCGCGCATGGCTCCGCTGTTCCCAATGATCACCTCATTGGGATCACGGCCACCGACTCGGACCGAGAGCGGCTCCACCTGGTCGTCGAGGCGCCGCCGGTCGAAGAACCGTTCGACCAAGTTCAACACTTCATCTAAATCGAAAGGCTTGACGATGTAGTCGTAGGCGCCAAACTGCATCGCGTCAATCGCCACGTTGGAGGTGCCATAGCCCGTGATGACGATGATTGGCAGGTGACCGGCGGCTCTCGCTGCCTCGGGAGCCTCGCGGAGGACGTCGAGGCCGGACTTGTCCGGCATCCGGACATCCATCAGGACCAGATCAGGGGATTCGTCAGACTGGTTTTTCAGTGCATCGAGAACAGCGACCCCATTTGCAGCTTCCGCGATCTCATACCCCTCGCCTTCGAGAAAGTCTCGCAAGAGCGAACGGATGCCGGCATCGTCATCAGCGACGAGGATGCGATGCATGGTGCCAGATGTTCCTTCCGCGTTGCCCGGCATGGACAGCACACTATCGCCCTCGACCAAGCCTGCACCAGCCAAGTATACATGCGTCGCGCGCCGCCGGAATCGCTAGCGCCGGTCCCTACGCAATCGTCGAAGGTCGGCCGCGGCTTCGAGACGCGCTTCTGCCGCCCGCGTCCCGGAATCCATTCTGTGCCAGATTGTCAGCGCGGCCGACTCGATATACTGCTCGAATCATCACGACGAGACACGGGAGTTTGCGAGTGGAGCCGGTACAACGCATCGTGCTGATCGGGCTAAGCGGCTCCGGCAAGAGTAGCGTCGGTCGCCTCGTCGCTGCGCGGCTCGGCTGGGACGCGATTGACACTGACGCCGAGATTGAAGCGGCCTACGGGGCCGCCATTCCCGACATCTTCCGGCGTCATGGAGAAGCCTCGTTCCGGGCCGAAGAACGAACGGTGCTCGGCCGCACGCTTGATCGCCAGCGGGTGGTGATCGCCACCGGCGGCGGCGCAGTGACAGATCCTGCCGTGTGGCAGCCACACCTGCTCGGTCAAGCCGAGACGCTGGTCGTCGCGCTGGACGCCCAGCCAGCAACGAGCCTACGCCGGCTGGTGGACCATCAACTCCGGGCAGGGTCGGCCGTCGAGCGGCCGCTCCTCGCCAATGTCGACCCACTGTCCCGTCTCGCCGGGCTGAAGAGCCAACGCCAGGATACCTACGATGCGGCGGACCTGACCATCGTGTCCGACCGGGTCCCCCAAGAAACGATCGCGAACGAAATCGTCTGGTTGGCAAAGCTCGCCGCCGGCGATCCGGCGCTCGCCCTCAGCCTGCGGACGCCATCTGGTGACTCCGCGATCCACATTGGCATACATCGCGCCACCGGACTGGGGCCAATGATCCGCGACCGCTGGCCGACCGCGCAACGGGTTTGGATCATTTCTGACGACGTTGTCGGACCACTTCAGGCTCTGCCCGTCTTAATCTCCATCGCCGAGTCAGGGTTTGCCGTCAGCGGATTCAATGTCCCGGCCGGGGAATCCAGCAAGTGCCTCCAGCAGGCGAGTGGCCTGTACGATTGGTTGCTCGACGGCGGGATCGAGCGAGGGGATGTCGTCGTCGCCCTGGGCGGCGGTGTGGTGGGCGACCTCGCGGGATTCGTCGCCGCCACGGCACTTCGCGGGGTCGGCCTGGTCCAGGTGCCAACCAGCTTACTGGCAATGGTCGACAGCAGCGTCGGCGGCAAGACCGGCCTTGACCATCGAGCCGGTAAGAACCTGATCGGGGCCTTTTATCAACCGCCGCTCGTGGTGATCGACCCAACCCTGTTGCGAACACTGCCGGAGCGCCAGGTGATCAATGGCTGGGCTGAGATTGTGAAGCATGCCGTCATTCAGCCGTCGACGCCCGGCGGTGAACGAGCCGACCTGATGGCATTTCTCGAACGCAATCAGCGCTCACTGCACGCCACGTCATTGACCGCGATTTCGTATCTCATCAGGCGAAACATCGAGCTAAAGGCGGCGGTCGTCGAGGCCGATGAGCGCGAGGCGGGGATCCGCGCCTATCTCAACTTCGGTCATACGCTAGGCCACGCGATCGAGGCAGCCGGATATCAGCTGCTGCATGGTGAAGCGATCGCGATCGGCATGCGGTCTGAAACCGCGATCGGCGTTCAGATGGAGGTTTGCTCTCACGAGCAGGCGTCGCGAATCGCGGTCGCCCTGGATCGCGCCGGCCTGCCGCGAACGGCGGCGATCAACCCCGACGCCGCGCTCGCTCTCCTTGGCTCGGACAAGAAGCGGGCGGCTGGGAACTTGCGATGGGTGCTCCCGGTGTCCACCGGCGGCGTCACCATTCGCGATGACGTCCCGATGCCCACGGTCGTAGAC
>JACCYK010000172.1 GCA_013696525.1 Chloroflexia bacterium | reverse complement strand
TAGCCGCGGTCGATCTGCATGCCCTCGGTGTACTCGGTCTCGAACTCGAGGCCGCGCGACTCCTCGACCGTGATCACGCCGTCCTTGCCAACCTTCTCCATCACCTCGGCGATCAGCTCGCCAATCTCCGGATCGGCGGCTGAAATTGACGCCACCTGGGCGATGTCCTCGCGTCCCTTGACCGGGGTCGCCATCTCGAGGATCCGGCTCACCACCGCGCCGGTGGCGAGGTCGATCCCTTGCTTGAGCAGCATGGGATTGGCCCCGGCGGCGACGTTGCGCATCCCCTCGTGGACGATCGCCTGGGCCAGCACCGTCGCCGTGGTGGTGCCGTCACCGGCCACGTCGTTCGTCTTGGTGGCGGCTTCCTTGAGCAATTGGGCGCCCATGTTGGCGAACTCGTCCTCGAGCTCGATCTCCTTGGCGACGGTGACGCCGTCGTGGGTGACGGTGGGAGCGCCCCACTTCTTATCGAGGGCGACGTTGCGGCCCTTGGGACCGAGCGTGGTCTTGACCGCGTTGGCCAGCGTGTCGACGCCCTCTTTGAGGGACGCCCGCGCCACTTCGTTGAACTCCAAAATCTTTGCCATTGAAACCCTCCCGTTAGTCTATTGCGTATGACCGGCTTGCCCGCGGCGACCGGCACATTAGTCGTTCATGACCGCCAGGATGTCCTTCTCGGCAATGATCAGCAGGTCTTCACCGTCGAGCTTGAACTCGCTGCCGGCGTACTTGGCGAAGAGCACAATGTCGCCGACCTTGACGTCGAGCTCAATCCGGTCGCCGTCGTCGTCACGTCGACCGAGACCGGCGGCGATGATGGTGCCCCGCTGGGGCTTCTCCTTCGTGTCCGGCAGCACGATGCCGCTGGCGGTCGTCTCTTCGCGGCCCGCCGGGCGGATCACGACGCGATCCGCCAGCGGCTGTAGCTTAGTCGTCGTTGCCTTAGTCGCCATCGCCCAACCATCCTCTCCATCATGTGACCGCGCCGGCCACGTTCCAGCCGTAGACGCGGTATTCGATCCACGTCGCGAAGGGTAGCATAGGCGGTTAGCACTCTTCAATCCCGAGTGCTAATTGCGCTCACCAGTCCGGCCTGCTCCACGACATGATGGTCCGGGTGCCGAGTTCGATCACCGCACCCGTGTTGACGAGGATGCGCATTCGCCAGCGGATCAAACTCGCGCCGCCCCACGCTCCGGCGCCTGCACATGCTAGAATCGGTGGTCATTGTTCCGCCCGCCGTGGCTCACCCGCGGCGATGGTTAATCGACGAGACCGCCGCTGATCCCGGCGTTTCGCCCGGAGGTTTTTCCGTGTCCGAGATGACAAATCGATCCCCGGACGAGTTTATCGCCGCTCGCGTGCGTGACCTCGCACCGTCGCCGACGCTGGCCGTCTCCGACCGGGCGCGGGCGCTCAAGGCGCAAGGGATCGACGTCATTGACCTCGGTGGCGGCGATCCCGACTTCATCACCCCGGCCCACATCCGGCAGGCGGCCACGGACGCGATGAACGCCGGCGACACCCACTACGTGTCCAGCGCCGGCACCCCGGCCCTCCGCCAGGCGATCGCTAAGAAGCTCCTCGTTGACAACGGAATCGAGGTCGATCCCATCGGTGGTGTCGTCGTCACCCCTGGCGGCAAGCAATCGCTCTTCGAGTCGATTCTGGCCCTGGTCGGTCCGGGCGACGAGGTGCTTGTGATCGAACCGAGTTGGGTTTCGTACGTGCCGATGATCGAGCTAGCCGGTGGCCGGCCGATCCCGGTCGCGCTCCGTCCAGATGACAACTGGCGGGTCACGCCGGAGATCCTCGCGGCGGCGGTCACCCCGGATTCGCGGGTGCTGATTATCAACTCTCCTAACAACCCGACCGGCCGCGTGCTCGATCAGGCGGAACTGACGGCGATTGCCGATCTTGCCCGCGACCACGATCTTCTGGTCTTTACCGATGAGATGTACGAGAAGATCATTCACGACGGCAATCAGCACGTCAGCATCGCCACCCTCCCTGGCATGGCGGAGCGCACCCTGACCTTCAACGGCTTCTCCAAAGCGTACGCGATGACCGGCTGGCGCCTGGGCTACGTTGCGGGCCCCAAGCCGTACATCGCCGAGATCGAGAAGATCCATAGCCACTCGGTTACGTGCGCGACCTCATTCGTTCAGGCAGCCGGCGTGGTTGCCCTCACCGGCCCCCAAGACTTCATCCCGGACATGGTCTCGGCGTGGGATCGGCGCCGGCGCGCCGTGGCCACCGGGTTGAACGCGGTCAAGGGGATCTCTTGTCCGCTGGTCGAAGGCGCCTTCTATGCCTTTCCCGACATCCGGGAGACCGGGAAAAGCTCGGTCGAAGTTGCCGACCTCCTGCTCCAGGAAGGTCACGTCGCCCTTGTCCCGGGGGTCGCCTTCGGCCAGGCCGGCGAGGGACATCTCCGGCTCTCGTTTGCCACGAGCGACGACCTCCTGGACAAGGCCGTCCAGCGGATCGGCGATGTGTTCGGACGCCGCTAACACCTCCAAGCCGGCGGTCGATCCGCTCACGGACATCCGATAGGGAGATGCAACGATGAAGGTGGAGCAACGACTAATCGAGCTGGGCATTGAGCTGCCGCCCCCAGTCCGCCCGCTCGCGAACTACGTGCGCACCGTGCGGACCGGAAACCTGTTGTTTGTCTCAGGCACCGGCCCGGCGGAAGAGTTTACCAATGGCAAAGTCGACGCCGACATCTCGGTCGACGACGCCTACCGGGCCGCCCGTAGTGTCGGTCTCCAGATCCTCGCCACCGCCAAAGACGCCCTCGGCGATCTCGACCGGATCACGCGGGTGGTCAAGGTGCTCGGCATGGTCAATTCAAGCCCGGACTTTGGCCAGCAGCCGCACGTGATCAATGGCTGCTCCGATCTCTTCGTCGAGGTGCTCGGCGACGCCGGCCGGCACACGCGGTCCGCCGTCGGCATGGGCGCCTTACCGAATGGCATTCCGGTCGAAATCGAGGTGACGCTCGAAGTCGAGTAAGGCTGGCGGTGCCGTCTTCGGCGGCGCCCGTCGAAGCAGGCGAACGCTGGCGCGCACCGTCAGACAACGCGCGAATCGAGGGACAATCCGTGGAAGCAAAGCAAGTTCCCGTCACGAGAGATGGTCTTGAGCGCCTCAAACACGAGCTCAATGAGTTGCGCGACGTGCGCCGCCCCGGCATTGTGGCGGCCATCGCGGAAGCGCGATCCCATGGCGACCTCCGGGAGAATGCGGCCTATGATGCGGCCCGGCACGATCAAGCAATGAACGAGAAGCGGATTGCCGACCTCGAGGTGCTATTGCGCAACGCGGTGATCCTGGAGGATGCGCCCGCCGGGCGGGCGGGCGAGGTGTCCATCGGCTCGACGGTCGTGGTCGAGATCGAGGGCGACGAGGAACGCTACACCATTGTTGGCGCCATCGAAGCGAAACCATCCCTCGGGCTGATCTCCAACGAATCGCCCGTGGGCAAGGCGCTGCTCGGCAAGCGGACGGGCCAGGACGCCTTCGTCACCACGCCGCGCGGACAGAGCAAGTATCGGATCATCGGCATTGAGTGAGCGGCCCTGGTGCCGATCCGGTTCAAACTGGGACGGGTACCGGCATGAGTGAGCAGGAAGCAGCCTTCCCCAAGGTCTGGGAATCATTTTGCTCACTAGCGCGCGTCGCCGACGGCCGGCATGACACGCCGGCCTGGCGCTCACACGACGCGGTGTTCGCGGTTTGCATAATTAGGGTGCCCATCACCGCGTTGAACGACGACCTAGCGCGCTGCCGAGCAGCGCTGGCTCGCCTGCCTGGAGTCCGCGTTCATCCAGACCACTTCCTCCATATCTCCTTGCAAGAGCTTGGCTTCGTCGCCGCGGAGCCGCGTCATCCAGACGAAATTTCACCCGCCGCGCTCGAGGAGTTTGTCACGATGGCGGCCAGCCCTATCAGTGAACGGCCGCCGTTCCTGCTGACGCTCGGTGGCGCCAACTCGTTTGAGGATGCGCCGTTCCTCGAAGTGCATGACGACGAGGAAGCAAGCCGGCTCCACCAGCGGCTGTTCGAGATCGCGGCGCCGCCCAGCTCTCCCAGGTTTCCCTACCTGCCGCACTCCACGATCGCCCATTACACCGAGCCGGCCCTGGCCGCTCCCGCCATCGAGGTGCTCTCGGAATGGCGAGACGCCCGCTTCGGCGAGTTCGAGGTGACCGAGGTCGAGATCGCCACCATGACGATTGCCGAGCCGTACCCCCCGTTTCAGCCGTTCGCGGTCTTTCCGCTTGTCGGTTGAGCCAGCGACGCTACGCGTTCAATATCCGTTCTGCCACCGCCGATCCAAATTGTGACGTCGTCATCCTCGTGCCGGTTCCGGTAGAGATGTCAGGCGTCCGGCATCCGTCCCCCAGCGCTTGGGCGACCGCGCCTTCCACCGATCGCGCCGCCGCTTCCAGCCCGAGCGACAAGCGCAGCATCGAACCGGCTGAGAGGATCATCCCGACCGGGTTGGCGAGACCCCGTCCGGCAATATCGGGCGCGCTGCCGTGGATCGGTTCATACAGCCCAAAGCGCCGGCCCGGCCCATCGGTCCGCGTTGGGCCAAGACTGGCTGATGGTAGGAGCCCGATCGAGCTCGCGATGACCGACGCCTCATCCGTCAGGATGTCGCCGAACATGTTCTCGGTGACGATGACGTCGAACCGGGCCGGGCTCTGGATGAGGTGCATTGCCATCGCGTCAACGAGCACATGCTCCAGGGCCACGTCGGGATAGTCGGCCGCGACCTCGGTGGCGATCGTTCGCCAGAGCCGGGACGATTCGAGCACATTGGCTTTGTCCACGCTCGCTAAGCGCCGGTTGCGCCCCCGGGCCAGGTCGAACCCGAGGCGGACGAGACGTTCAATCTCGTGCTCCCGATACACCAACGTATCAACCGCGACCCGACCCCGCCGCTCGCGCCATTGACGCGATGGTCGCCCAAAATAGATGCCCCCGGTCAACTCGCGCACCACCAGGAGGTCTACGTCTTGCACCAACTCCGTTTTGATCGGCGAGGCATCGGCCAGTGCCGCGAAGACCGAGACTGGACGCAGGTTCGCAAAGAGTCGAAGCGACTTACGCAACGTGAGCAGACCCTGCTCGGGCCGCAGCTCGCGCTCCACTCCCTCCCAGGCCGGGCCGCCAACCGCGCCCAACAGCGCGGCGTCGGCATCACGACATCGGTCGATGTCCTCCGCTCGGACCGGCTCGCCATAGGCATCGTAAGCGGCGCCCCCGATCAGCAGCTCGGCCGTCTCGAATTGGCACCCGAACCGCTCGCTCACCGCCGTCAGCACCAGCCGCGCCGCGGCCATCACCTCGGGCCCGATCCCATCCCCCGGAAATAACATGATCTTCGAGGCCGCC
>JACCYK010000156.1 GCA_013696525.1 Chloroflexia bacterium | reverse complement strand
GGTCGAACCACACCACGCCAAGTGTCGAGGGCGACAGCTCCGTCGTGGGGGTCGCCGGCGCGGTTAGCGTCGACATCGCCGCCGTCAACGCGGCGCCCTCCAGCGTCGCGATCGTCGCTTCCGACCCGGCGTCGAGCACCTCGACCGTGGTCACAGAGACTGGTACCGGAAAGGCGTTGGCCAGGAATAGTTCATAGACGAGGTGAACGCGGCCATCGCTGCCTTCGAACCAGCGCGGCGGCGACGGCACCGACTGGAGCACGGGCGTGTACTGCTCGGCGGCCCCGGCCGTGGGCGTTGCTTGGGCGATCACGGTAGCGCCCCAGCTAACCGCGCCCAGGAGCGCGATTGTCAGGACGGACGTCACCCGGACGAATCCGCGAGAAAGGGACATGGCCCGACGCTCCGTTCACGATGTTGCATTGCCCGGCCGTGGTTCGGGCCGATTCTACCGTGTCGGCTCCCTGGGCACGACCGAGCGGCAGGACCCGCCTCCGTGGACAAGGCGACACCATGCGGTGATTCGGCGTTTTGGTCAGGAACCACGTCCGGCTTCGTTTACAATGCGGCCGACCAAGGAGTTGAGCGCGTGACCATTCACCAATTCCAGCCCGACCACTATTTCAGCACCATCGGCTCGCATGAGCCCGTGTTGCGGATCGCCGCTGGCGACAGCGTCATCACCACCACCGTCGATGCCAACGGCTGGGACGAGCATGGCGAAAAGGTCGCGACCGGCGGCAACCCGATGACCGGACCCTTTTATGTCGAGGGCGCCGAGCCGGGCGACGCCCTGGCGATCACCATCGTCCGCATGACGCCGAACCGGGCCGATGGCTGGACCCGCTCGTCGCTGGCGACGACCGTGGTCGAGCCGCACCGGGTGCCCGACTTGCCGGAGTCATCGCGCGCGATCTGGACGATTGACCGTCCCACCAGCACGGTCCGGCTCCATGATCCGCCGGCCCGCCTGGCCGATTTCGTGCTGCCCCTGGCGCCGATGATCGGCTGCTTCGGCGTCGCTCCCGCCGGCGGCCAGGCGATTTCGACCGCTACCAGCGGTCCGCACGGCGGCAACATGGACTATCGCGGCTTCGGCCCCGGCGTCACCGCCTATTTCCCGGTCGCGGTCGCCGGCGCCCTGTTTCACCTGGGCGATGGCCACGCCACCCAGGGCTGCGGTGAGATCGTCGGCACCGGGGTGGAGACCAGCTTCGAGATCGAGCTCACGGTTAACGTGTGTCAGGGTTGGCCGATCGCCTGGCCGCGGGGCGAGAACGAGACCGATCTCTTCACCCTCGGCAACGCCCGGCCGCTCGACCAGGCGCTGCAGCACGCCACGACCGAGCTGCTGGACTGGATGATCGCCGAGTACGGCTTCGATCCGCTGACCGCCAGCCACGTCCTCGGCCAGACCGTCCGCTACGATGTCGGCAACGTCTTCAACCCGGCCTACACGATGGTCTGCCGGCTGGCGAAGCACTGGCTTGCCTGATCCGGCAAGCAATGAACAAGCGGCGCCGGCGGCAACGGTTCAGCCATCGGGCGCGGCGCGGGCGCGGCTGGTCGTCATCCTGGGGGCGCTGAGCGCCTTCGGCCCGCTCGCGATCGATATGTACCTGCCGGGCCTGCCCGCCCTGCTGACTGATTTCGACACCGGCGCTTCCCAAATTCAGCTCACCCTCAGCGCCTGCTTGCTCGGCCTTGCCATCGGCCAACTCGTCGCCGGTCCCCTCAGCGATGCCTACGGCCGGCGGCCGCCGTTGCTGATCGGTCTGGCTGGCTTCGCGATCGTCTCGCTGCTCTGTGCGGTGGCGCCGAATATCTACGTCCTGATCGGCCTCCGGTTCGCCCAGGGGTTTACCGGCGCCGCCGGCATCGTCATCGGCCGCGCCATCGTCCGCGACCTGCACAGCGGGCGGGCCGCCGCCCGGTTCTTCTCCCTCCTGATGTTGATCAACGGCCTGGCCCCCATCCTGGCCCCGCTGATCGGTGGCCAGGTGCTCCGCGTCACCTCCTGGCGGGGGGTCTTCGTCGTCCTCGCCATCATCGGGGTGCTGCTCTTCCTCGCCGGCTTCCTCGGCATCCGGGAGCCGTTACCCCCGGCTCGACGCCAAGGCGGCGGTCTGGCCGGCACCCTGCGCACCTTCCGCCGGCTGGCCACGGACCGCTCGTTCATCGGCTACGCGGCGGCATTGGGCCTGGCGATCGCCGCCATGTTCGCCTACATCGCCGGCTCGCCCTTCGTCCTGCAGGCGATCTACGGCGTCTCGCCCCAACTTTTCAGCCTGATGTTCGGGGTCAACGCCCTCGGCATCATCGTCGCCAGCCAGATCAATGGCTTGCTGATCGGCCGGGTTCCGCTCAAGCGGCTGCTGGCGGGCGGCATCATCGCCAACGCCGGCGGCGGCATCCTGCTCCTGTTGGTGATCGGTGTCTTCGACGGCGGCCTGGGGCCGGTGCTGGGTGCCCTGTTCCTCGTCGTCGCCAGCCTCGGCTTCATCTTGCCGAACGCGACCGCCTTGGCCATCGCCGCCCATCCCACCGTCGCCGGCAGCGCCTCGGCCCTGCTCGGCCTGCTGCAATACACGTTTGGCGCCATCGCGGCGCCCCTCGTCGGTGTCGCCGGCGAGGAGACCGCCCTGCCGATGGCGATCGTGATCGCCGCCCTTGGCGCCGCCGCCCTGCTCGTCTACCTCGTCATCGTCCGCGGCATCCCCGTGCCGGAGGAAGCCGGCGCCTGATACGCTTGCCCGCCGGCCCCAGCTTCCGCGCCGCGGTAGGGAGACTCACGTTCCTGCAATGAACAAAGTGGTATTGCACTCGTTCCTTTGTTAGAGTTCGAGTTGATCCCTCGCTCGTCCCGCCCCGGGTCATCTACCGTCCTCGCCACGCCAGTATTGATCGGAGGTTCCCGATGACGGACTCATGGTATCTGATCGTGATCGTGGTGATCGCCGCGCTCGTGGTGCTCTATCTTCGCGGCCGGCAACGAAATCAGCGGAGCGGCGGTGACAGTCTACCCGGCGGGGACGCTGGGCGAGACTTTGGGGCGGAACGGGAGGGCACTCGTCTGACCGGGATGAGCACCGCGGATCGGGAGTGGGAAACCGCCAGCCAGCGCCGGAATCAAGAAAACCGAGAGCGAACGGAGGCACCGGCCGCGACCCGGCCGGTTCCCGGCCCGGACGTGGTTGATCGCGGTCCGGGCGGGTAGGCCGTTCCGGTGGTCTTCGCCAACGCCGGCGTTGGTGCCTTCGTTGCCCATCCCATTCGATGCGGCCCGCCGCGGGCGAGGCTCGATGGCAGGCGTCACGTTCCGTGCTGCAGACGCTCAGGGTGCGGTGCTGGATTACGCCCGCCCGGCAAGCCCGGGCGCCGTGATCAGTTCCTTGGCCAGCACGGACTCGAAGATAGCGACTTGGCGTCGGGCGATCACGGACCGGTCGAAGTGGGCGGCCACATGGGCGCGGCAGGCCGCCGGGTCGAGCGCCATGGCCGCCGGCAGACGCCGGGCCAGCTCGTCCAGGTCGTCGCCGAGAAAGCCGTTCACGCCTTCGGCCACGATCTCGGGCGCCGCCCCCAGCCGCAAGGCCACGACCGGGGTGCCATGCGCGCCGGCCTCGACCTGGACCAGGCCGAACGGCTCCTCCCACGGTGAGGTGAAGAGGACGGCCCGGGCCCGCCCGATCAGCTCGCTCTTTTCCGGGCCGCCCACCTCGCCGACGTACTCGACCAGGTTTCCCGCCGCCCGCAGCGCCGGTCGCACCACGGCGTCGAAATAGGGCCGCTCCTGGGAGGTGACCCGGAGCGCCATCTTTAGCGGCACCCCGGCGGCGACGGCCAACCGGATGGCCCCGGCCGGGTCCTTTTCCCAGTGGCAGCGGCCGAGGAAGGCGACGTACTCCTCTTTCGCCGCGGCCGGGAAGTACGGCATCGCGGCAACGTCGATCGGGTTGTGGACGACACCCACGAAGTTGAGGTGGCGACCCGCCCCGTACAGCTCGGCCGCCGTCGCTTCGAACAGGTGTTGTTGGCGGGCGCTGATCGCCACGAAATGGTCGCCGCGGGCGCTCATCGCCTGGTACATCGACACATGATGCTCGACCGCCGGGCCATGGATCGTCCGCACGATCGGCAACGGGAAGCCGGGGTCAGGCGAGAAATCGGTGTGATCGTGGACGATGTCGGCGCCCAGCGTGGCCGCCAGCTCGTAGGCGCGACGGCCGTTGGCAATGAACTGGTCCTGCTTGGCGTCCTCACTCTGGTTGAGCCCGAGGCCGGCCGGCACCGTCTCGATCAGGGTGGCGCCGGTGCGCGAGCCGGAGGGCGCGAACAGCGTCACCTGGTGGCCCGCCGCCACCAGTCCCTCGGTCAGGTCACTGACGACCCGCTCGATCCCGCCATAGCCAACCGGCGGCACCGGATACCAGGGCGGGGCGATCTGAACAATATGCACCACGAGTCTCCTACTGGCATCACAACTCGATGGGCATGATGCTCGTTTCGCGGCCGGTGGCATCATCATCGCCACCGACGACCGGATCGTGCCGGTGGTCGGGTCGTCCGGGGTCCAACGAAGTGCCGGCACACTGCCTGGACAATGCATCATCCGGGCCACCGGCCCGCCACATCGCGGCCGCCGCTCTGGCGTCGTCAATCCGTGCTTGAGCAGGGAGGGATCGGGGAGCCTGAGCTGGATTGGGAACGGACGCTTCAGGCCGCGTTGGGGAGTATCCCGGACACCATCCAAGCTACACCATCGACAGCGGGACGACAAGCGCGGGCTTGGCGGCAAGCGACACGGGTCAAGGTACCCGGGCCGATCGGCCCGGATCACTCACGATGGGTTGTGGCGCCGTAACCTGGCGCCCATCGGCGAGGCCGCGGAGTGGAGAGCGGCTGTTATCGCCGCTCCTCCCCATTCGCAACTGCCTGACTACGAGGCACGGCGGTCCGGGTGATCGACGACTTCCTCGAGGGGGCGCTACGCGGACGGAGGGCCGGCGAACTGCACCGGCGGTCCCAGCGTCTCGATCCCGTACTTGGCACCCGCTGCTTCCAGCTTCGCGATGTCCGGCGCCGCGGGCGGGGGCAAGGTCCGTTCGGCGGCCAGCTCACCGGCTTCCACCACGAAACGGTCGAAGCCGGCGGGGACGGTGATTGCCAGGGTCCGCAGCGTCTCCTCACCGTCGACGGCGTAGCCGTGGGGGATCCCGCGGGGGAGCCAGACGAACGATCCGGTCGTCGCCCGCCACTCCTGGTCCCCGGTGATCCCCCGCATCGCGCCGGCCAGGACGTAGAAGGCCTCGTTGGCCAGATGGTGGACGTGCAACGCGGTGGCGAAGCCGGCCGGGTGCGTGAATTCCACGGTGGCGAGGGCGCCTCCTGTCCGACTGCCCACGCCCTTGATCAGCGCTAGGGTGCCAAGAAACCAGATTGCCTCGGCCGCGTCGTCCGCCAGCGTGTAGAAATCCGAGGTGGATGCCATCTCGTGTCCTCCTGCCAGCGCGGTCTGGCCGGTCCCGCCGCCAGCCGCGGGCGTGGCGACGCTCGCCGCCGCTCCGGCGGCACGCGGCGTGTTGCCAAGCAGCCCAATCGAGAACCCGGTCGCTGCCCAGAGCATAACATCGCGGCGCCGCGGGTTGGCGCTCGGCGGCTTCGCGTTCGGAACCAGCATCGACCCCGTGGCCATGATGTCTCTCCCGGCTCCGGTTATGGTTCTAAACTCCATCATGGAACTCATTCCCATAAACGTTTCGCGTATCATATGCTTGGGCCAGGTACCCGTCAAGAGGGAAGGCAATGGCGTCGTACGCGTCGTTCGGCCGGATGAACCAGAAGCGTCGGACCCGCGCCGCGCTGATGGCGGCTGCCACCGAGCTCGTGCGCGGCGGCGCGACGCCGACCGTGGCCCAGGTGGCCGGGGCGGCGCTCGTCTCCAAGAGCACCGCCTACCGCTACTTTCCCAGCCAGGAAGCGCTCCTAGCCGAGGCGCTGCTGGAAATGGTCAACCAGCCGGAGCTGGAGGCCGTGTACGCGGCGGCGCGGACTCCCGGCCCCGCGATCGCCCGGCTGGACGCGGTGGTGCGGGCCGACCACGCCCTGGTGGTCAAGCATGAGGCCGCCTTCCGCACCGCCATCCGGGCCATGCTGGCCCCCCGCGCCGATGACCCGTCTGAGGTCCCCCGGCGGCCCGGCCACCGCCTCCGCTATCTTGCCGAAGCCCTCGCCCCGCTCAATGACCAGCTCGATGCCGAGCGGCTGCAGCGCCTGGTGATGGCGTTGGCGATGTGCGTCGGCATGGAGAGCATCATGGTCATGGTGGACATCTGCGGCTTATCCCCTGCCGACGGTGAGGAAGTCAAACGCTGGACCGCCGGCGCCCTGTTGCAGGCGGCGCTCGCCGAGGTTGAGTTGGACCACCCGCCGATCGCATCGGGCCCGGGCTAGCGACTGGCCGCGGCCCGGTCGTCATTCCGTACTCCGTCCGGCAAGCGGAAGAATTGGTCCATCCGACTCGACGGCATACCCATCTCCATCCCGGCGAACGGCGAGTGAGCATCGGTGACCGAGCAGATCAAGGTCGTGGATGGTGACTTCGTTGAGCCACGGCGGGAAGGCGGGCTCAACCCGCGGCGCCCCGGCCGCTTCGTCAACCCGCAGGCCAAGCATTGAGCGCACCAGGAGCTGGCTGGCGGCGGCGGCCCAGGCTTGCGGGCTACAGCTCACTGGATAGGCCACCGGGGCGAGCCGCGCCGCTTCGTCGGCCCGGGCAAAGCCACAGTAGAGCTCGGGCAACCGCGTCAATGGGTCAGTCTCCGCCGCCGCGACGAGGGCAGAGGCGATCCGGTTCGCGCCGGCGGCGTGGCCGTAGGCGCGGAGGCCGGCGGCAATGAGACTGTTGTCGTGCGGCCAGACGGAGCCGTTGTGGTAGCTCATCGGGTTATAGCTCGGCATCGTCGCGCTCAGGGTCCGTACCCCCCAGCCGGAGTCGAGATCCGGCCGCTGGAGGCGGCTGGCGACCATCGCCGCCCGCTCCGGGGTCGGCAAGCCGGCATAGAGCAGGTGCCCCACGTTGGAGCTGATGGCGGCGACCGGTGCCTTGTCGCTGTCGAGCGCCTGGGCGTAGAAGCCAAGCGGGTCGAGCCAAAAGGTCTCCTCCACGGTGCGCCGCACCGCCTCGGCCCGGTCGCGCAGGTGCGCCGCCCAGCCGGGATTGCCCATCGTCGCGGCCACGTCCGCCAGGCGCCGGTACGCGGCGAAGACGTAGCCCTGGACCTCGACCAACGCGATCTCACCGGTGGCGGCGGGACGGCCATCCGGGTGATGGAGCGAGTCATGGCTGTCCTTCCAGCCCTGATGGACGATTCGCACCCCGTCCGCGGTTTGGGTTTGGTACTCGACCAACCCGTCGCCATCCCGGTCGCCGCATTGTTCGATCCAGGTCAGGGCCCGCTCAACGTTCGGTAGCAAGGCGGCGTAGAGCGCCTCGTCACCGGTCCAGGCCACCGTTTCGGCGAAGAGCAAGATGAAGAGCGGGGTGGCGTCGACCGAGCCATAGTAGGGAGTGTGCGGGATCTCGCCGAGGCGGGCCATTTCGCCGTAGCGCACCTCGTGCAGGATCTTGCCCGGCTCTTCCTCGCGGAAGGGATCGACCCGCTCCCCCTGCATCGAGGCCAGCACCCGGAGCGTGCCCGCCGCCCGGGCCGGGGCCAGGTGGAGCGTCTGCAAGCCGACGATCAGGCTGTCGCGACCAAACGGGGCGACGAACCAGGGGATGCCGGCCGCCGGCAAGGCGCCCTCCGGGAACGACGTTTGGAGCATGGCGAGATCGGCGGCGGCCCGGTGCAGGACACGATTGAAGCCCGGATGGTCGGTCGTCACGGTCGCGGCCCGCGGCACCTCGCGGTCACGCGGCCCGGTGGCGGCGGAAAATGGGTCGCCCGCGGCCGGCACCGGCGTGATCGTCATCGTCAGCTCCCAGGCCGCGCCGCCGGCCAGCGTCGTGGCGAAGCGGACCGTGGCGCTGGGCGGCAGCGGCAGCGAGACATCGGCAACGGGCTCGTCCAACCCTGGCAGCAGCGCCTCCGGCTCGCCGTCGTGCGCCTGGCCTGAAGGGTGCATGCGCGTCTGCGCCGCGTCTTGGCTAAAGGCGACGGTCATCATCGTCGAGGCCCCCGCGTGATTGGCATAGCGGAAGATGATCTCATCGGGCGCCGGGGCCGATACGCTGTACCTGCCGGTGCGCGGCGATCGCGGGAACCCCCGGATTTCGAAGAGGTCGCGGAAGTCGGCGCTCAGGTCCAGTGACAAGGTCAGCGGCAACGGCTGGCCGCTGAAGTTGCGGACGACGAACCGGATCTCAAGCTCCGCGCTGAGCTGGATGTGCTGCTCGACCGAGACGCTTAGCGGCAATACGACATTGTCCGCGCCGCCTGGGCCGGGAACCGGGAACGCGCCGTTGGCATCGACCACGATCGCCCTGGCCGGCCCCAGCAACCGGGCACTCAGGGTGCGGAGCGGGACACCGTTGAGGCGCGCCTCGCACCGGTCCAGATAGCGGGTATCACGGCCGTACAGCCCACTGGCGCCCTCACCGCGGCCATCGCTGGCGCCGACGAGAAACAGCTCGTCGCTCTTGAGCACCAAGTCATGGTCCAGCACGCGAAACCTCCATCGCGGCGGAGCGCCACCGTGTGTTCGCCACGTTGGCCGGATGCTCGTTGCTCAAGCGGCCTTGACCGCCGCGGCCATTTGGTGGACGGTCTGTTCCAGCAGGGGCCGCGGCATCGCGAAGTTGAGGCGGACGAAGCCGAGCCCCGCCTCGCCACAGGCCCGGCCGTTGACCACCGCCACCCGCGCCTGCTCCCGGAAGAAGGCGCCGAGGTCCTCGGCCTCGATGCCGAGCGGCCGGAAATCGAGCCAGGCCAGATAGGTGCCCTCGGCCGGGACGTGGCCGACCTCCGGCAGCAGCTCGCCGACCATCTCGGCCAGCAAACCCCGATTGCCATCGAGATAGCCCATCACCTCGCCCAGCCACTCCCCGCCGGCGCGATAGGCGGCCGCGTTGGCGATGACGCCGAGGGTCGAGGCGCCGTGCCCCGCCATGAAGCCGATCCGGTCCCAGATTGCCGCGTCGGCATCATTGGTCAGCACGATCTGGGCACACTTCAGCCCCGGAATGTTCCACGCCTTCGAGGCCGAGATCGCGGTGACGGTGTGGCCGGCGGCGATGTCCGAGATCGAGGCGTAGGGCAGGTGCCGGTGGCCGGGGAAGACGATCGGGGCGTGGATCTCGTCGGCGAAGACCCGGCCGTCATAGGCGTCCACGACCTCGCTGACCCGGCACAGCTCATCGCGGGTGAAGACCCGGCCCAGGGGATTGAGCGGGTTGCAGAGGATGAGCAAGCCCCCACCGCCGGCGAAGGCCGCCTCGATCCCCGCGTAGTCCAGCTCCCAGCGGCCGTTGACCACCGCCATCGGCACCTCGACGATCTCCCGGCCCAACGCTTGCGGCACCGACAGGAACGGCATGTAGGCCGGGGTGGGGACGATGACCTTGCTGCCCGGCGGCGAGTAGTCGGCGATCGCCACTTCCATCACCTTGATCACATCGGGCACGGGATGAATCCGTTCAGCCGGAACCTCCCAGTCACACGCCGTCTGGTACCACGCGGCGCAGGCGGCGGCCATTGCCTCCCGCCTCGAAATGGGGAGGTAGCCGAAGCACGCGTCCACCACCGCCGCTTGGAGGGCCTCGGTGACGGCGGGCGCGGTGCCGAAATCCATTTCCGCCACCCAGGCGCCCAGGCAGTCGGGAAACGTCGACCATTTGACGCTGCCCGCCCGGCGTAGATGATCCACCGAGATGGTGTCGAGATCGTGGTTTCGCATACCTGGTTGTTGATCCTCTCCACTGCCGCCGGCCCGGCCGGACGGCGAACCACACGAGACGCTCGTGAGCTTCCCGCCTCGGGCCAACGCTGTCAACCGCACCGCGGGCTCGGCCCGCCCGCTGAGCGCGCGGCCCCGACCACGGTCTCGATCAGGGCGAACAGCAGCACGATCATGGCCAGCACCAGAAAGGCCGTCACCAACGCGCCGAGCCCTTTTCCAGACGAGACACGTATGGAGTATTTAAGAAGACAGGTGGATGAGAGGCCGCC
>JACCYK010000151.1 GCA_013696525.1 Chloroflexia bacterium | reverse complement strand
GGGGCGATCAGCTTGCTCATCGCCAGTTGGACCGCGTTGCGCGAGCCGGGCATCGTCAGCACCAAGCGTCCCTTGTAGACCCCGGCGACGGCGCGGGAGAGCATGGCGGCGGCCCCGATCTCCTGGTAGCTAAGCATACGGAACAGCTCGCCAAAGCCGTCGAGCCGTTTCTCCAGCAGGCCGGCGACGACATCGTAGGTCGTGTCGCGGCTGGCGATGCCGGTGCCGCCGTTGGTCAGGATCGCCTGGATGGCGGGGTTGTCCGTCCAGGCGGCCAGGGTCTCCCGGATCCGCTCCGGCTCATCGGGGACGATCCGGTAGTCGACGATGGTGTGTCCGGTCAGGTTGAGCATCTCGCGGATGATGGCGCCGCTGGTGTCGGTCTCCCGGGTCCGGGTGTCGCTGATGGTGAGGATGGCGACGCCGACCGAATCCGGGGCGGCGGCGCGATGCTCGGCCACGGATTGCGCCGGTTGGGCGGGAACCGCTGGTCTCGGGTCGGTCATGGGGCATGCTCCGTGCTACCTCGAGCGAACGCGCTAGCTTCGCGGTACGGTAGCATGCGAGGGAGCCGGGGCGCGGCGATCAGGTCCGTTGCGGGCGTGGCATTGGCAACCCCGCGACGATTACCGGGCAATCGGCCGCGCGGGCCGGAGCCGCGCGGCAATACGGGAGCGGACAGTCACATGAAGCGCGTCTATCTCGCCTCGCCGCTTGGCTTCGCCGATTCCACGAAGCGGTTTATGCATGAGCTGGAGCACGCCCTCGGCGAGCACGTCGTCATCGACAACCCCTGGCGGTTCGAGACGATCGCGGCCGAGGAGTTCGCGCGGGCGGAGACGATCCGGGACCGGGTGGCGCACACGGCGGCGGTCCACGCCCTCAACCACCGGATCGCCGCCGCCAACGAGACGGCGATCCAGGCGGCGGACTGGCTGATCGGCGTCCTGGACGGGGTCGATGTCGACTCCGGCACCGCCGCCGAGATCGGCTATGCCTTCGCCCGGGGCAAGCGTATCTGGGGCCTGCGGACCGATTTCCGGACCACGGGCGATAACGCGGGCTCGACCGTCAACCTGCAGGTGCAATATTTCATCGAGGCCTCCGGCGGCCGGATCGTCACCACCACCGCCGACCTGATCGCGGCGATCACAGGTGCGGAATAGGTGCTGATGTTCCCGTCTTCACCCGGGCAATTGAACGCATGACGACAGACCTCACCGGATTATGATCCTGGATTCCGCGGGAGCGGTGGAATCGACCTCGCCTGGCACCAGGCTTCGGAGTGTTGCCAGACGCTCGGCACCCAGCGATAGGCACCGCTGTCGAGCAGTTCCCGCATCAGCACCTCCGCCGAGTCAATGCACCCCGCATCTTCAGCGTCATGAAGAAGCTGTCCGAGGCAGACCACATGGAATCTTGGTGGACGTCTCGGATTTCGTTGGATCCAGGCAAAAGCTCTCCCCCTCATCAAGGAGGAGGCGCATGCCGGGGTGGTCGAGTTGGCTTGCCACAACAATTGACTCGGCCTCGCCTTGGTCAAGGCCAGAAAACTTGATGAGCTCGCCCACCAGTGTCCTGCTCGGCGTCACGACGTGCAGCCAGCCGGCTTCTATCGCGGCATCGACCTGCCCGGCATAGGCACGCAATTCTGCTTGCTTGACCCAGGGACTGATGTAGATGTCTACCGCGAGACATTGAAGCACATCGAATCGCCGAACTTTCGCAAGCGCGATCAGCGCGGTGGCGTCAGCGGTGACCGGCATCACTACCCCCTCTAGAGGGGTCGTTGGCGCAGCCGGTACGCTTGCAGTTCCTCGAAGAAATCCGCGGGGTCGAGCTCGCCCCGGCGTCTCACTTGGTCGCGGGTCAAGATCTCCCGATCGTACAATTCAAAGAGGACCTCGCGTTTGGCCGTCACATCATCGTTGCCCGGTCGTAATTTGGCTTCCAATATGGCATCAATCGCAAGCTCTAACCGCTCGACGAGGAGTTCGGCGCGAGCCTGTTGGCCCTTATGGGCAAAGGCCAAGAGGTCGTCGGCCACATCATTACTTAGACCTTGTGATTCGGTGTCGATATTGACAAACCTTGGTGGAGGAAACGAATCAACCTCTGAGTCGTGTTTCCCCGTCGGTTAGTCGTACTC
>JACCYK010000139.1 GCA_013696525.1 Chloroflexia bacterium | reverse complement strand
GAGCAGGAAGGGGCGCTGCTCTTTTCCGTAGCTCATGACGCCACCGTCCATCACCAGATCCTGTTCCTGGGGCCGCAAGGTGATGAAGGTGGGCAGGCGGTTGATGATCCAGAGCCCAAGTGGGAGGCCGATGATGGTGGCATTGAAAAACCAGGCGACCGCCGAGAGCACCCCGCCCAGCCACCAACCGACCACAATGAACCAGACCACGCGGAGGATCAGATTCGGCGCTCGTCGTTCAATCAGCATTCGGGGTACTCTCCTCTCCCTGTTGGGGACGGCAGCGATGTCGAAATCGGCGCCCGCGCTTCTGGCATCGTGCGGGTTGAAACAGGCAACGCCGCCGCCCATCGTAATGCGTTCCCGTTCCCGAAGTGTAGCAATCCGCGCGATCGGCGCCTGACGCTTCCATGGCTGGCCCGCGGCGCCGGTGCGGACGGCGATTCGCCGCCAGCGGGATCGGGCATGCACGCTACGTTCATAACGAAGAATTAACATAACTCCCCTGGCCGATCGCGGGTCCAGCATGCACGATTCAAGCGTCACGCCCTCACGTCAAACGTGGGAGGATGTGCCGAGCCTCGTGATGCATGTTCGAAGCTATGCACCTCAGGTGCGCGGGAGTAGACAATGGTCTCGACGATGACGGAGAGCGACGCCGCGCCGACGCCCGCCACAATGGCCACCCGCGTGCTCAAAGACGCTCGCCGCGCGTTTGGCGACGAGGTCCATCCGTCGGATTTGGAACGGTACGCGACGGAGGCCGTGACCGCCCTCTGGCGTGACTCGATCAAGGTCACCAGCTTCGTACCGGTTCTCGCGATGCGCCAGATCCGCGAGATGCTGGAAGATCGCCCGGGACCGGCCGGCCTGCCGGTGCCGTAGGGTACACTCCGCTTCGGACTGCCGCCGCCTTCGAGGAGATCATGGCGAAAACGAAGGATTCGGGCGCAACCTCACCGAAGCGACGCGGCGCGGGAGCGGATTCGTCGCCGAAGGCGTCGGCTCGACCGGCGCCGGCAGCCGGGGTGGCCTGGAGCGAGCCGCTCCGGATCGGAGGATTAGAGCTCCCGCCGCTGTTGCCGGAGATGTTCATTAACCGGGAGCTAAGCTGGCTCGAATTCAATCGCCGGGTGCTCGAGGAAGGGCTCGACGAGGCAACGCCGCTCCTCGAGCGCCTCAAGTTCGCCGCCATCTTTTGCTCCAACCTCGATGAGTTCTTCATGATTCGCGTCGCCGGCGTGAAGCGCAAGCTCGCCGCCGGCGTGGCGGAACCTGGTCCCGATGGCAGAACGCCGACCCAGCAGCTGGCGGCGATCCGTCAATTCACGCAGCAACTGCTCGACCAGCATGCCGCGCTATGGTGCGACGAGCTGCTGCCGCGGCTCGCCACCGAGGGAATCTCGATCCTCTCCTACGCCGACCTCACACCGGACGAGCGGATGGACTTGGCGACACGGTTTGAGCAAGAGATCTTCCCGGTGCTGACCCCTCAGGCGATTGACCGCGGACACCGTTTCCCTCATGTGTCGAATGGCAGTCTCAACCTGATCGTCTCGCTCCGCTTGCCGGCTGGGCCGCGCTTCGCCCGAATCAAAATCCCCGCCACGCTGCCCCGTCTAATCCAAGCCGGTCCGCCCTCGTCCGAGGGCGACCAGGGGCGCGAGCCCGCGGCTCCGCCGCGGTTCGTCTGGCTCGAACAGCTCGTGGCCGCCCATTTGCCTCGCCTGTTCGTCGGGGCCGAGATCATCTCGTCCTACCCGTTTCACGTCACCCGCGACTCCGACATCGAGCTGGATGAGCTCGACGATGATGACGAGACCGATATGGTCATCACCATGCGGGAGTCGATCGCCTTGCGAGCGTTTGGCCCCGTCGTCCGGCTGATGACCGAGCGCTCCATGCCGCTCGAGATCCGGGATTGGCTGCGCGACCAACTGCACGCCACCGAACGCGACCTGTACGAGGTCGACGGCCCGTTGGCGGGTGAGGACCTGATCCAGCTGACCGCGATCGCTCGACCAGATTTGAAGGACCCGCCGTTCGTTGCCGCCTCGATCCCCGACTTCGTGCCCGAGCCCGGCGCCGGCCATGCCGACATCTTCGCGACCTTGCGCGAGCGAGACGTGCTGGTTCACCATCCCTACCAAAGCTTCAACGCCGTCTCTGACTTCGTGCGCGCCGCCTCGTCTGATCCCGACGTGGTGGCCATCAAGCAAACGTTGTACCGGATTGGCAAGGACTCACCGTTGATTCCAGCGCTGATCGAAGCGCGGGACGATGACACGCAGGTTGCCGTCCTCGTCGAGCTCAAAGCGCGCTTCGATGAGGAGAACAACATCTCGTGGGCCAAGGAGCTGGAACGACATGGGGTTCACGTCGCCTACGGCCTAATGGGCTTGAAGACGCACTGCAAGGCCACGCTCGTGGTCCGGCGGGAGGCGTCCGGGCTGCGACGTTACGTGCATCTGGCGACGGGAAACTACAATGCCAGCACCGCCCGCTTGTACGAGGATATCGGCCTGCTGAGCGCCCGCGGCGACCTGGGCAGCGATGTCTCCGAGCTGTTCAACGCCTTGACCGGCTATGCTCACCAGGATCGCTACCAGCGGATCTGGGTGGCGCCGGGACAACTCCGCGAGCGGTTCTTGGCCGCGATCGCGCGGGAGACGAAGCTGCATCTGAAGCAAGGGGGCGGCTATCTGATCTTTAAGGCAAACGCGCTGGTCGACCGGACGATCATTCGCGCGCTGTACGCGGCATCGCGGGCGGGGGTCAAGATCGACTTGGTTATTCGCGGCGCCTGCTGCTTAAGGCCCGGCATTCCCGGCTGGAGCGAATCGATCCGCGTGGTCAGCATAGTCGGCCGCTTTCTCGAGCATAGCCGCATTTACTACTTTCGCAATGGCGGCGAGGACGAGGTCCTGCTCGGCAGCGCCGACCTGATGGAGCGGAATCTCGACCGGCGGGTCGAGGTCATCTTTCCGGTCGACGATGCGGCGATGGCGGCGCATATCCGAGACGACCTCTTGCCGGCCTACTTACGCGATACCGTGAATGCGCGCCAGTTGCAGCCTGATGGCAGCTACCAGCGCATTCTTCCCGCCGGCGACGACCCGCCGTTCGATGTGCAGCACTCATTTCTGACGGCGTATCGTTCGCACCGGGAGCGTGAAGTCTGGCCACCGAGCGTTCGCTAACGACCGCTATCGCAACGGCGGGACTCCTTCGCTCACCTGGCCGCCGTTCACCGTCAAGACGCGGGTCGCCAGCCGGTCGATGGCGAAGCGATCGTGCAAGACCATGATGATCGTGCCCTCGAACTTGGCGAGCGCCTCTTCGAACCGCTCGCGAGCGGGGAGATCAAGATGATTGAGCGGTTCATCAAGGAGCAGCACATTCGCTCCGCGCAGGACAAGCAACGCGAGCGCCAATCTGGCCCGCTCACCGTAGGAGAGCGATGACCCGGGTTGAAAGACCGAATCCCCGGCAAACAAAAAGCGATGGAGGAACGAGCGGGCCTCGGTTTCGGCGATGGCGGCGACGGCGCGGGTTTGCTCGAGCACGGTCTGCTCCAGCTTCACCGTTTCCTGCTCTTGCCGATGCTCGCCGATGATGACGCCGGCCCCCAGCCGCACCGTTCCCGCATTCGGCGGCAGATGGCCGGCAATGGCGCGAAGCAGGGTGGATTTCCCAGCCCCGTTCGGGCCCGTCATGGCCACCCGCTCCCCGATTCGAATGTGGAGGTCGACGCGGTCCAGGATTGGCCGGCCGCCAAGCTCCACCCGAACCCCGTCGAGCCTGATGACATCCCGGCCGGCCTCGTTCGCTTCGGCGAGGTCAAGGGCAAGTCCCCACCGGCGCTCCGGCTTCTCGATGTGATCCTCGGCGGCGAGGAGCCGCTCGAGCTAGCGCTCCCGGACTTTCGCGGTGCGGGCGACCTTCTTGGCACGACCGCGAATGTAATCATGTTGCGTCGCCCGCTCCGTCTCCATCGCGTGCGACGCGACATTCCGGATATCCAGCGTGATCCGCGTGATCGAGCGCTGTTGACGCTCGTAGGCGGCGACCGCCGCCGCCGCCGCCGCCGTTGTGGTTTCTTGATAGTCGGAATAGCCGCCGGTGAACGCGGACAGGCGATGCGTGCGGTCATCCAGCTCGAAGATCGTGGTCACGGTCTGATCGAGAAAGGCGCGATCGTGCGAGACGATCAAGACCGCTCCTCGATAGTCGTTGAGAAACTGCTCCAACCACATGAGCGCGTCAAGGTCGAGGTGATTTGTCGGCTCGTCGAGCAAGAGCAACGATGGCTGTTCCGCCAGCAAAGCGGCGAGCCCGGCCCGGGTCTTCTGCCCACCTGAGAGTTGGTCCAGCGGGGTATCGAACGACACTCGATCAAGACCTAACGCACCCAGCAACGATGTCAGCTCATCGGTTGCTTGGTAGCCGCCATGTGCCTCGAAGGAGACCAATGCCGTGGCGTAGGCCGTGAGCAGCAGCTCCGGCTCGTCCCCGGCGGCCGCGAGACGCCGCGTTGCCTCCTCAAGGGCGGTCGCGGCGGCCACGACCGCGCCCGATCGCGGGCCGGTCCGGCCGATGAGGTCGCCTAGGGAGAGTCCGGGCTCGTCGGCGAAGCCTTGCCGCAGGTAACC